>NZ_JBFSUD010000024.1:0-61573 GCF_041467175.1 Vibrio sp. 10N.247.310.24 | reverse complement strand
AGCTGATCAGATCGTAGGTTCTTGATTTAGTTCCATTGAATTACGCAACAAAGCCACGCCCAATACTCAATATCACCTTTGGGTTCACAGCGTAGCATTCGGGTAAAAGCTTCATCGATATCAACCAACTCTTCACGACCCATGTTAACGAATTCAGGTAAGCTTGGTGGCCACGCATCCCCTTCGAGCAAAGCTTAGCTTACCGCTCTACGAACATCAGTTACCGACATCATGGAAATCGCTTGAGTCTAGGTCGATGATCGGTTAAACACTCATTTGTATTTCAAATACAGATATCAGAAAATTTGATGAAGACGATTACTTTCTATCTGTCTCTAACTGCTTAGGATTCCACTTCCCTTCATGAATCGCTGAATTGACGTCTCGTCTTGGCAACCAACCCATGGTTTCAAGCTCGGGTTTATCTTTGAAGTGATCAACGTAGCCGATACATAAATACGCCACGATATCGATGTTTTCTGGGATATCTAAAGCGTCTCGCAGTGTTGAGTCGTGAAGAATGCTCACCCAACCTACCCCAAGGTTTTCGGCTCTTGCCGCGAGCCACAAGTTTTGAACCGCACATACGGTGCTGTACAGATCCATCTCTTGTTTGATGGTTCTGCCTAAAACTACTTTTCCTGTTCGGTTGCGATCGCAAGTCACGCAGATTCCGATAGGCGATTCAACAATACCTTCAAGCTTTAATCGCTTATACATTACCTGCTTTTCATCGGTGAACATTTCCGCTGATTCGGCATGCGCTTGATTAAAACCGGCTTTGATTTGTTGCTTAGTTTCGATATCACGGACAACGACAAAATCCCAAGGCTGCATAAAGCCAACGCTAGGAGCATGGTGCGCAGCGGTTAACACACGCATCAACACATCTTCAGGGATCTCTTCTGGTAGAAACTGACCACGAACATCTCGGCGAGAAAAAATCGTTTTATATACTGCATCGCGTTCATTAGGCGTAATTTTCATACATCCCTGTCTTATCGTCGTCTTATTGAACCAGTATTATCCAACTAAAGTGTCTATGTTACTAGCGGTACACAAGCAACATGGTAGAATGCCGCCATTAATCTTATCCTTGTATAAGATTGTTGAACCTTTCCATCGCTATTTAGCCAAATCATACCGAGAAACTTATGCCATTTTCCAAGCTTGGATTAAGCTCACCTATTGTTAAAGCCGTTGCAAAACAAGGCTACGAAAAGCCAACCTCTATTCAAGAAAAAGCAATTCCGATTGTGCTTTCTGGTAAGAACCTTATTGCGGCAGCACAAACAGGTACAGGTAAAACTGCGAGCTTTGTTCTCCCTATCTTAGAAATGCTAAGCAAAGGTGAAACGCAGCGTAAAAAACGTATCCGCGCAGTTATCCTGACGCCAACGCGTGAGCTGGCAGTTCAGGTTGAACAGAACATCACTAAGTACGCGAAGTTCCTAAACCTAACATCACTAGCGATGTACGGTGGCGTGTCTTACCAACACCAGAAAGATCGTCTTATTGAAGGCGTCGATATTCTTGTGGCAACACCAGGTCGTTTGATCGACATGTACGGACAACGTGCCGTTCACTTTGATGAAGTGGAAGTACTGGTTCTAGATGAAGCTGACCGCATGCTAGACATGGGTTTCATTGAAGACATCAACAAGATCATCGCTCGTCTACCACAAGACATCCAAAACCTACTTTTCTCAGCAACGCTTTCAACGCCAGTGCGTGCGCTAGCGAAAAGTGCAATCAGTGAAGCGGCAGAGATTTCGATTGCCAAGACTGATGCGTCTAAAGCGAACATTGAGCAATGGTTAGTTACCGTAGATAAAGACCGTAAGTCAGCACTACTGAGCCACATGATTACCGAAGGTAACTGGGACCAAGCGCTTATCTTTATCGAAACCAAGCACGGCGCGGCTAAGTTGGTTGCTCAACTTGAGAAACGTGGTATTCAAGCGGAAGCTTTCCACAGTGGACGTAGCCAAGCGATTCGTGAAAAAATCTTGGCTGACTTCAAGAAAGGTCGTCTAAAGTACTTAGTCGCGACGGGTGTTGCTGCTCGTGGTATCGATATCGACAACCTAAGCCGCGTAGTGAACTACGACATGCCTTTCCCAGCAGATGATTATGTTCACCGTATTGGTCGTACAGGCCGTGCTGATGCATCTGGCGAAGCGATCTCTTTCCTATCGAAAGATAACTTCAAAAACCTGTGCATCATTGAAAAGCGTCTGGGTCACTTGATTGAACGTCGCGTTGTTGAAGGTTTCGAACCACGCAAAGAAGTGCCAATCTCAGTATTGAACTTCGTTCCTAAGAAGAAAAGAGAACAGCAACAAGACTAAGTAATTTCAGCGACAGAAAATGCAAAGTTGCATTAACCAAAAGAAAAGTCGCGTTAGCCAAAATGAAAATAAAACGAAGCCCTATGTGGCTTCGTTTTGTTCTTTGAAATACATATAACGTTGAGGCAATAAGATGATCACTCCTATCGCAACGAGATTAACCCGCGGGCAAGACCTAAAGCTTGAGATCCAAAGGTTAGTGACCACACACAACATCTCGGCAGGCTCTATCGCGTCTTGTGTCGGTTGTGTCTCTCAGCTCAATATTCGTTTAGCTAATGCGAACAACACCAAGCTAGTCCAAGCTCCGTTCGAAATTGTGTCTCTTATGGCGACGCTAACCCCGAACCACCAGCATGTTCATATATCCGTTGCTGATGAAAATGGAAATGTGATTGGTGGGCATTTACTGGAAGGAACAATAATCGCAACCACCGCTGAACTGATCGTTCACCGCTACGATACTTTGACCTTCAACAGAGAGCATGACGATTCGACGGGTTACACTGAACTTACTATCAGCAATAGCAAATAACTGATTTACCAATAGTTACACCAAACGCCCCATATAAAGCGATACTACCAAACAGCAATTAGGAAACACGATGGCTTCAAACTCCGCAGATTCCGTTATCGTTCTCGATTTCGAAACCACAGGCTTATCACCCAATATGGGCGACCGAGCGATTGAGATCGGTGCGGTAAAACTCGTTAACGGCGAAGTCGTCGACACCTTCCAACAACTCATGAATCCAGGGTTTCGTGTGAGTGGCTTCATTGAAAGCTACACTGGCATTACTAACCGCATGCTGAACACCGCGGCCAGTTGCAGTGAAGTGATGGATGAGTTTGCAGACTTCATTCAAGACAGCCAACTTGTCGCTCACAATGCCTCATTTGATAAGCGCTTTCTTGATGCGGAATTAGATAATATTGGTCGCGATTACAATGGACAGTTTGCATGCTCAATGTTGATTGCTCGCCGTCTAATCCAAGACGCACCAACTCATAAGCTAGGCGACCTTGTGCGTTTTAAGAATATCGACAACGACGGTACTTTCCACAGAGCGTTAGCCGATTCAGAAATGACAGCAAGATTGTGGTTATTAATGATCGATGAGCTGCAGAGTGACCACGGTATTCAACAACCGAGCTTCCAATTAATGCAGAAAATATCGAAGACAGCCAAAGGTTCGATTCCAAAACTACTGATGAGTAACAGGGGTTAGGTTCCGAAATTCACCTTAAAGTGTGATGAAAGGCTAGCTCGATAATGACCGCTAGCCTTTAAAAAGAACGCTCTACTCTTGCAATGACTCCAACGTTCCTTTGAGGCTTTCTAACTCATTCATAAAATACGCCCACTGCTTGTTACTGCTGGTCGCGGCCATATCTACTAAAAACTTGGCTGATGTTTCCATATTTTGGTTAAGCTGCGGCTCAAGTTCAGCAGGATAATAAGCTTCATTGTTTAAAAGCAACTTCATAATAATTGGCTGAGCAATATGTAGGTCGCTCTTCTTTGCCATCAGCGTCGTTAGCTCTTGATAGGTGTTGTTTTGATATTGTCGCCAACTGCTATTGGTATTTACCCACTCTTTAGACCAAGCCAAAATAATCTGTTTTTGTTCTTTCGATACTGAACCTAACCACCGTTCTGCACGCTCTTCAATTCTGCTTCGGTATCGCTCTCTCGAATCGTCATCGTTCAACGACAACCTTTCTTCATAATAGTCTTGCTGCTTTTCACGAAAGTTCTTTAAAAACTCTCTGTCTTGCTCAGGGCTAAGCTGCATACTCAAGGCGTAAATATCTGGAGCGAACTTATTGACGATTGAGCGAATATGCTCTTTAGTTTGTTCACTTTGACCCACAATAAAAGCGGGGGTCATATCCGACCGATCTACGTTTTGAATCGCTTCTAATTGCGAGATATACAGAGGTAGCTGAGTTTCTTTATGCCATTTCTGCAATATATCTAATCGCTCTTCAAGCTCGGATTCTTGGCTATTTGAGAGGGAGACAAAATCTTCTATATAGCTAACAACAAACCAACCTATATTGTTATAGGCGAACTTGGTCCCGCACCCAGTAAATAGAAAACAGATCACTAAAACTAACCACCGGCACTTTCTCATTCTACCCTCTCACGACATTCAACAAAGCCATAAACCGATTAACTCATCCCTTTAAGGTTAGCCCAGTTCTTATAACGCTAATTCTAGCTCTTATAAAAGTAGCCTTAATAAACAGTGGTCGTAAAAACTTTGAGATAAATTGAGACCCAAACTTGCTAATCTAGCTATTTAGGCAAATGATTAAACTAAAAATAATTAACAGCAGTGATGTAACTTGATTTTTATTACTCATTTGACGTAATACGACCCTTTAAAAGAGTTAGGGGAACGTATTTTCAAATGATTGATATTTGGGAGGGAAGCTATGGCCGCTATTCCTGATCATACAGGCGATTTAGAATATGAGCTTTGTTATTTTGACGATGGATCAATAACCACAATCACGATATTCGTTCACAATCGACAGGAAGCGATGACTTGGTATCTTAGCGAAGGAAAACATATCAACGATCTTTATTCGATAAGACCCGATGAATAATGCTTTGGTATAGAGGACTAGGTCGATAAACCTAAGAGAAGAAACTTAAGTGGCATTTTGTGGAACACCCTTTACTGCAATGCCATTAATTAGCAAAGTCGTTAATTAGACATATCGCAGCAAAGGGATTCAGTCTCGAATTACTTCAGGATTCGGGCGCGGAATTGACGACCCTTCATTTTACCTGATTCGATTTTGTTCAGTGCTTTCTTTGCCACAGATCTTTCTACCGCTACGTAAGCACGCATTGCAAACAGATTGATCTTACCTACTGATTTACCATCAATGCCGCCTTGGCCCGTCAGTGCGCCAAGAATATCACCAGCACGAAGCTTAGCTTTCTTACCGCCATCAATTTGGATGGTAACCATGTTTGAGTAGTACGGCTTAGCAATTGGTTTTGCTGGCAGTTCAGATGGCTCGATTGGCATGTCCATGTACTCATCGATTTGAGCAACACGGTACATCTCTTTTTCGCTAAAGAAGCTGATCGCTACGCCTTTGCTTCCTGCACGGCCAGTACGACCAATGCGGTGTACGTGAACTTCAGGGTCGCGAGACAATTCAAAGTTGAACACAGCATCTAGGTTATCAACATCAAGACCACGAGCCGCAACATCTGTCGCCACAAGAATCGAGATGGTTTTGTTTGAGAACTGAACCAAAGCTTGGTCACGTTCACGCTGTTCCATGTCACCATGAAGTTCGATAACGCTGAAACCACGATGGCTTAGCTCATCGTTTACGTTCTGCACTTCTTTCTTAGTGTTACAGAACACAACCGCAGATTCTGGTTGGTGATGAAGTAACAGCAACTCTAGAGCGTCATCACGAGCTTCAGTACCTTCAACCTTATAAAAGTGTTGCTGGATGCTTGAGTGATCGTGCGTTGATTCAACCTTCACCATTTCAGGGTTATTCATGATGCGGTCTGCAACAGATTTGATCTGTTTAGGGAAAGTCGCACTGAATAGTAGAGTTTGGCGTTCTTTTGGCGCTGCTTCAATCACAGCATCCAAAGCGTCTTGGAAGCCCATTTCTAGCATGCGGTCAGCTTCATCTAACACAAGTGTGTTCAGCTCAGACAGATCAATACGACCTTTCTCTAGGTGGTCAAGGATACGACCAGGTGTGCCCACAAGAATGTGTGCGCCATGCTCTAGTGAACCAATCTGTGGGCCCATTGGCATACCGCCACATAGTGTCAGCACTTTAATGTTGTGAATACCACGAGCAAGAGTACGAATCTCTTTTGCTACTTGGTCTGCAAGCTCACGAGTCGGACATAACACTAAAGACTGAACACGGAAACGCTTAACGCGTAGGTTCTGCAGCACGCCTAAACCGAAAGCAGCTGTTTTACCTGAACCCGTTTTACCCTGACCGATAACGTCCTTGCCATTTAGGATAGTAGGAAGACTTAACGCTTGGATAGGCGTCATTTCAGTATAACCAAGAGAATCTAACGTGTTTAGAAGCTCTGGTTTAAGGGCGATTGAAGAGAATTTTGAAGTGCTCAATGGAAATATCCAACTGGTGAAAAACAGAGTGCATTATGAGTGTTTTTGAAAATTATTCCACCTTAATCACATTTTTGGAGAAACATGTTAGGCGAACACAAAAAAGCCAGCGTTGTTAGCTGGCTTTGACTTCTATACGAATTGCTTTCTATGGCACACCGTGACCTTTAGATGCAACCCATACTCGATACCACTGTTCGCGCGTCAGCTCGATTTTTAGTGCATCAACCGCAGTTTTCACACGCTCAATCTTACCAGAGCCAATAATGGCAATTGGGTTAGACGGTAAACGACGAACCCAAGCGTAAATCACTTGGTCAATGTTGTCTGCACCCACTTCTTGACGAATCGCCTCTAGCTCATCACGAACGCGAACCGCTTGCGCTGAATCGCCACTAAAGATGCTACCACCACCGAGACAAGACCATGCCATCGGGCGAATACGGTTCGTCTGCAGTTGATCTAACGTGCCATCATGAGCCACTTCGAAGTTCAATGGGTTGATTTCAACTTGGTTGGTCACTAGCGGCTTACCGAGTCGAGATTGAAGCAGTTCGAACTGACGCGGTGAAAAGTTAGAAACACCGAAGTGCTTAACTTTACCTACTTTGTGTAGCTCTGCGAACGCTTCTGCTACTTCATCTGCATCCATCAATACGTCTGGGCGGTGAATCAACAATACATCGATATCATTAACACCTAAGCGCTCTAGTGAATTATTTACTGATTGGTAAATATGCTGCGCGCTGGTGTCATAGTGATTGATCTTACGATCAGGAGTGTGGTCACCACATAGGTTGATATCGCACTTGGTGACGATTTGAATATCATCACGAAGGCTTGGTTCAAGCACTAACGCCTCACCAAACAACTTTTCACATTGGTAGTTACCGTAAATATCCGCGTGATCAACAGTTGTGATACCAAGATCAATATGTTGCTTCAGGAAAGTCAGGCGTTGTTGCGGGGTCATGCCCCACTCTGCTGTACGCCAGTATCCTTGCACCAGCTCAGAAAGTTCTGGGCCTTGTGGCGCTACCGTTACTTTTGCAACCATGGGTTGTCTCCTTTATCAATACTGAACGTATCCTAAGCTCGTTTTACCGAAGGCTCAACGTATAACAAATGGCAAAGGTAAACGCTTACTAAAAATGTGAGAGCCACAGAAAAACGAACACTTAAATGAATTATAACTTGCTGTCTGCCCGTGAGCCGTTCTCCTGAAAGGTTTGTTTACTCTGATGAATGACGAAACCATCTATAAATTTGAGCAATTAAAAGCGATTTAGTTCAACCGTTAAGTTGTCACCATCACTATGTAACTGAATCCAAGGGGCTGAAGAACTAGAAGAAGATGAGGAAGAGCTAGGCACATTCCATACACTCATTTGCTCAGAGGAATGATGTGGTGAGTTGATGAATTCTACGAGTTGTTTATCTACCTTGTCGTAACCAACTCCCTCACGTTTCGCTTGTTCGAGTTGAGCGAGGACATCAAAATCATCCTCTCCAATGCGAATTGAACTGAGAGCAAAGCCATCTTGACGAAGATATGCCTGAAGCTTTGTGTACCTTAGGTTCGAATATGGCAGATTAAGGCGAACCACTTCGACGCTTGAGTCACCCAACTCCAGTTCAACATAAACATCCAAATCGTAATATTGGGTTAAGTCACTGCACAACAGAGTGCCTTCAACTTCGCCACAATCCATAAGATCGATATCGTTAATATAGTTTTGAGAACTCGGTTGAGTTGGGTTGCTATTGAATACCGTCCGTAACCACCAGCTTTCACTCGCCTGCGCAGAAAATGAAAGGGTATTCAGAGTCAATAACAAAGGTAGGATTAAGCTAGGAAGAGTTCTCATTATTTGTGCTTATTTCACGCGGTATGGAGCGTGCATTATACGTGACCAATCAACAAACAACTGCTCGATTTACATCTATAAAACTAAAAATATTGCTCAACGATAAGATTAACAAACTTGATACTAAGAAGAGTTGCACTCTGTTATATCTGTCGTCACACAATACACCCCATGAATGTGTCATAATGTTGAAATTAATGAATAATTCACAAGGAACGTCCATGACTGCAACGAACTATCTCAACCAATTGAACCAAAAGTATCTTGCGACTCATAAAGCGAAAGAAGACTTCTTTTGGGATACTTATATGGGGATCAGTGACGACCATGATGGCTCGACACTCGCGCAGACCCAATGGACTGAATTTCTTAGCTCTGCCGAGCAAATTGCTGCTATCGAAACGCAGCTAGCTACTATCGAAGAAATTCAAGACCCTCAAGAAAAAGAGAGCACGCTAACAGGCTTAAATGGTTGGTTAGCGACCTTTAGATCTCACGCTATTGAGTCTGAGCAGTCACAGAAGCTTAAGGCCGAACTCATAAAGTTTGAGGCTGAACTGTTTGAGAAAAAACAGAATCATGTAATGACTTACGTGAATGAAGCGGGCGACGACACTGAAGGGTCGTTACCGGTTCTAGGTTCAACAATAAGAACCAATAGTAATGAAAAAGTTAGGCTTTCAGCTCACCAAACACTACTAGGTTTAGAGCAGTGGCTGCTGGCTAACGGCTTCATTGAACTCATCAAAAAACGCAACCAGTTTGCTCAATCGCTGGGTTTCAAAACCTTTTTTGACTATTCCGTCGTTAAAACCGAGCAGATGACAACTGAGCAACTGTTTACAATTCTGGATGACTTTGAAGTTCGCACGCGAGATAACCATCAACAAAGCCTAGAGAGCTTAACTCAGAAAAAAGGTCAGAGCGCTCTAGAAGCCCATAATTTCACCTACTCTTTTGCAGGTGACGTCATGAATGACTTAGACCCTTATGTTCCATTTTCAAAGTCACTAAGGCGTTGGGTTGAGTCTTTTGGTCGTCTTAATATCGAATACTCACAAGCAGCATTGAAATTAGATTTGCTTGATCGTAAAGGAAAGTATCCAAACGGTTTCTGTCATGGGCCAGTTCCTTCTTTCTACGATCAAGATACTTGGGTAGCTGCACAGGTCAACTTCACGAGCAACGCCAAGCCCGACCAAATCGGCAGCGGTTATGATGGTATCAATACGCTGTTTCACGAGGGCGGCCACGCTGCACATTTCGCTAATGTTAAAATGAATGCGCCTTGTTTCTCTCAAGAATTTGCACCAACATCGATGGCTTATGCCGAAACTCAATCCATGTTCTGTGACAGCTTATTGAATGACGCCGATTGGCTAAAACAATATGCCCTGGATTCAGAAGGCCAAGCAGTACCTGATGAGCTAATCAAAGCCATCATAGATAACAAACAACCGTTCAGAGCCTACCAAGAACGAAGCATTCTTGTTGTTCCCTATTTCGAACGAGCACTTTACGAATTGGCGGATGAAGATCTGACACCTGAAAAGATCACTGCTCTTGCTCGTAGCAGTGAGAAAACGATTCTTGGATTGGCTTGTAGCCCTCGCCCATTAATGGCGATCCCTCATCTATTGTCGGATGAAGCCTCTTGCGCATATCAGGGTTACTTATTAGCTCATATGGCCGTGTATCAAACTCGTGCATATTTCACCGATAAGTTTGGTTACTTAACGGATAACCCGGAGATCGGCCCTTTGTTAGCTAAGCACTATTGGCACCAAGGAAATAGCGTGAATCATAATGGGACAATCGAAAGCCTGACTGGGGAAGGTTTTAATGCCAAGTACCTCGCTGACGAGTGCAACTTATCGCCAGAAGAAGCTTGGGCTATTGAAGATCAAAAAATCAAACAGCTGTCGACAAGAGAGCGAGCACCAGTCGCTGATTTGAATGCGAAGATATCGATCGTCGATGGAGCAACTGAATTAGCGAATAACGACAAATCAAATTCTCAAATGTGTGATGAGTTTGAACACTTTATCGTTGGGCAATACGGCCGATAGCGGGTGCTGAGCATCTGTAAGCAAGGTTGAACCAAAAAACTCAAACGAAAAAAAGGACGATATTTAATCGTCCTTTTTATTTACAGCATCGACCCTACACAGTGACACAATTTAAACGAGATTGAACATCAAAAATAATGTCGACAGAATCAAGGCTTCTTAGTGATTTCCTATGAATACCACATATCTGCCCTGTCAAAACAATATAAAACTTTTCTGTTTTGAGTAAATTCCAAGCTTCATCAAGAGATTCAGCATAAACCTTGTTCTTGAGATCTTGCGGGCGAGTACCTGCAACTCTTCCATGTTTACGCGCCAATTCAAATAATCCATTTCGATTCGGTTTACATGTAAACAGAGTGTCATTTCCGTAAATAACACCCTTGGCAGTAATGCTCTTAACCATTACATTCTCCAGATTATCATTCCACTCATAACACTGAGTGCCAAACCACATATCGGTTGGATACTTAAACGGCAAAACGAAGAGAACATGGTGTAACGACCGGGCATGCGACACACCATAGCAATCAGATTTAAAGTTCTTAAGCTCTCAAAGCTATTAAGCTATTAAGCTATTAAGCTATTAAGCTATTAAGCCATTAAGAGCTTAGAAGTAGTAGTAAGCTGCTGCGAATACGTGTGTTTCTTCGTCGTACTGTGCGCTAGTTGAACCCATGCGTGCACCATCAATATCTTGTTTGATATCAATACCCATGTCAGCGTTGTCTGCAATACGGTACATTGCCGCGATGTTGATGTAAGAAGCATCTACGTCCGCTTGGCCATCAAGTTCATTGCTGTTAGAGGCGTAACCAGCTGCAATTGTTAGGTCTTCAGAAACCGCGTAACCACCTGAAACGTAGTAACCCGTGTCTTTCTCAGAATCTGCGTCATCAATCCAAGAGTTCATACCTAGTGTTAGGTCACCAATTTTTACGTTACCAGTTACCGTGTAAACTTCGTAATTAGCTTCGTAATCACGGTTTTCGTAACCTGCGTATAGGTTGAATACTTCTTGCTCTAGACCGATGTAGCCGTTCACACCTTTGTCGAACTTATCATTGTTACGAGAATCTTTCGTTTCGAAGTAAGAGATACCGTAAGCGATACCGCTTGTTGCACCCTGGAACTTAACAACATTGAAGCCGTCAGAAGCATCACCAGCAGAAGCGCCAAACTCGTAAGTGTTATCACCAGCACCGTCAACTTTATCTAGTGCTGTATCATTTTCCCAACCGAATGAAGCGATACCGAAACCAGTGTCAAAACCAAGCCAAGCTTTGTCTACATCAGCAGCAGGGCCAGTATCGATGCCATTTGTCCACTTGTAGTTAACTGAATCATTCGCTGAAACGTTATTGTCTGTTGTGTAGTTCACCATCAAGTCTGTTTCGAAGTAACCAACAATACGGTTGTTACGGTAGTTTACTGCAAGTGTTAGGCCTGTAGCCCAGTCATCGTAGAATGCTTTAGAACCAGTGTCGTAGTAACCGCCAACACCCATAGCACCAGATACTGAGAATTGATCTTTATGCATTGAATCAAATGCGAACATGTCTTCATTCTGGCTGTTTTGGCTGCTTGTATTTACCGCGAAAGCTGAACTTGAAATGCTTGCAATCGCAAGTGCTACTAATGTCTTTTTCATAATAACCACTACCTATATATTGATTCGGCCTTGTTAGTCCGGCCTTTTGGAGTAGCGCTATTGTTCAAAAATTTGTGTTGTGGATATACCGTAAAACTACTGGAATTTTATCGTTGCGATGAATTTAATTACATAATGATATGTTGATATTACTTTTATATTGAGAAGCGCAACCCAATCGTAAACCCAATATCAGTGCTGTTATCCATATTGCGAATATTCTCTGTCATCAAGGCTTCTAAACTAAACCTATTGAATCGGTACCTATAACCGAGCACCACTTCATTAGACGGCTCTGAAAAATCTGGTTCATCCGTTGCCCACCCTTGATAATTTAAAGACTCAACTAACAAACTGTGCCGAGCATTAAACATATACTCATACCCTAATGCCCAACTTGCGCTGAACCCCTCTAAACTAACTAAGTAGTCATCACCGTTACGGTGAACCAAACCTACCGTTGAAAAAAAGTTATGCCTTAAGGTGATAAAGCTGTAGTTAAGTTGGACGCCTTGTTCGAAGCTAGTTCTGGCAAACCGGCCACTTTTTACGTTGTTGTAAAATAAAGAGCCACCAGCAGAGAGCGACATCGGCCCTCTAGAATGCAACAGAAGCTCATTGTAAAAAGTCAGCGCATTGGTTAAATCATCCCCCTCAAAATCAGACACATGAACCCCTGCATGATTAAAATCCATGGTGAACTGATCTTCAGCCACTTCATCACGGCCATTTTGTCCAATACCAAACAGATCGTGAAAACCCATCACAAAACTGTCTAAACCATTATCTTTTGCAGTCACAACTCGATAATCCAGCTCGGTTTTCCAAATTGGAGATGCTTGCCACTCAATCGCAATATTTGACTGGTTTTGATAATAGTCGAGCGAATACGCACTCGTGTGTGCCCATATACTGGCTTGGGTATAAGAGGACTTGAACTCAATAGTCCCCACCCTTTTGGGCTGAGCAGAACGAAGTTGTGTTGAAAGCACATTTGAATGAATAGGTGACTGCGCATAGACAAACATTGGGGATGCGTTCGCGCTTGCAGTAGGATGAAAAAAAGTCAGTATCGAGACTGAAATACTCAGTAACGCCCTTAAACTTATCACAGTGTTTACTCGGTTGTATAAATGCCCGATTTTATTAAAAAACACCGTTCAATTAATGCAGTAGATCTACCGCTTATCATCCTAACATTTAGATTAAAGAGTTATAAAAAAACGAAAATTAGAACCTCTCGAAAATGTAAACATCTTATCTTGCACTGTGCTTTACGAACGCATAGTCTTCGGTATATTAACCTGATGAATATATTGATAGAGGAAAGGTATGTCGGCTACTAACCTAAATTTTGAACAATTGTTGATGAAGCAATCGACGACTCTCATCAATAGCGATCCTCAGTGTTTTCAAGCTACTTGGTCAGAAGCGAGCTTTGACGTACTCGATTGGTTTGGGATGGATCGTTTAACACTCTACCCTAACTCAATGGTCTTACTGGAAGACGGAAAGACTTGTTCAGTATCGAAAGCGAACATACCCCCGGTCAATAAACAGAATCTCATTGGTGGCAACTATCTTGATTATTTAAAGCTGCTAAAGACCAAAAAAACTTATCTCGCGTTTTCGAAAGACGACCTCGAGAACACTCAGAATTACGTATTAAAGCAGTTATACAAAGAAGGGGGGCGATGGCACTGCATCATTCCTTTGCAACTCTTTAACCAACGCTGGGGAGCACTGTCTTTTACTAACTTTCACGACAACGATACCACTTTCGATCTCGAAGACATCCAGCGCTTAAAATTAGTCTGTGAGCTTTGGCTCTGTTATTGGCAGCACTCAACACTAGCCAGAACATTAAAGCAAAATGAGAATCGGCTAGAAGATGACAGTGACAAATTACTCTTACTCACCAAGAAGCAGACCAAAGTGTTGGCCCTTATTGCTCAAGGCCTAAGTGCAAAAGAGTGTGCGGAACAGCTCCATCTAAGCTCTCGAACTATAGAATCGCATAAGTACAGAATGCTTGGATTACTCGATTTGAACAACCACAATGACCTTCTTCAGTTCGCGTTGCGTAATGGGTTAGGTATTACAGAAAACCTGCACACAACGCGTTAAAGCAATCTGTTGACCCTGTAAATCATTCTGTGTTCGATGACCTTCAGCTCTTTATATCTCAAGGTTCTGTATTTCTTGAGTTTAAGGACACTGGTTACTCGTTACCTTCACTCAGAGCAAATTTAATTTCATCCGACGAAAAGCCTTTTCGACTTAGCATAGCGTAAGCTTTTGAGCGCTCTTTGTGATCGTTGAGGTCATAAGATTTCTTTTGTAGTTGTTCTAAACACGAAGAGTAAAAATCCAGTTGCTCTTCGTTAATTAACCGATCGACTAACGATGACAGTTCGCTCGTGTCTATTTGTCGCTGTCTAAGCTCTTGCTGAATAGCAGTCAAGCCTTTGCCTTTACGAGCATACTTAAGCACTTCTTTTTCCAAATCGGCTTTCTCTGCCTTAATTTGAATATTGCTCTTCAGTTCATGCGCTTGTGGGTGCTGGTCAATCGCTACCTTAACTTGTTGATAGCTAAAACCACGCTTTTGCAGCGTCGCAACCAGCTTTTCACGGCTCATGGTAAAGCTTGTGTAGTAATGGTTGATTCTGTCTATCAAGATAGTTTGTTCATCAATAGGCTTTTCGAAAGACACCTTATGGATAGCATCAGAAATCACTGAATCCATCAGGCCTTTCTTTTTCAATTTTTCAACAATATACCGAGAACCAAATTCACCTGAGAACGCTTGTTCTACGAATTGTTCAGCAAACACTTGGTCAGACTTGAGATACCCAAAGCCCTTCAAAGTATTCAACGTTTCATCGATCCATTCTTGATTGTCGGTTTTCACTTTCAGCTTCGCTACCAACTCACTTTCCGTCATATCCCTCTGAGTTAAATGCCACATCGCAGAGTTCATAACACTTTCAATTCGCGTCGCTTTTCTTACCGTTGTATTTCTACTATTCGTTTTTTGCTGTGAATCATTCATTCGCTTTCAACTGTCCAAACTAAGCCTACCTCATCATAACTTAATTCTAAGGCGGTTGAGTGACATAAAAGAATGAAGATCAACATAAGCGGCAGCCAATAAAAATGGACGCTTATTCAGCGTCCATTTGATATCACATTAAGTAGAAATCGACCTTAAGCCGTACTTAGTTTTTTTGGATTAGCTCTCTTCGTGATTGTAAACATGTACATCACGTTGAGGGAATGGAATCGTGATGCCCTCTTCATCGAAGCATTTCTTCACGGTTTCCGTCACATCCCAATACACTTCCCAGTAGTCATCTGTCTTAACCCAAGGTCTTACAACAAAATCAACTGAAGACGTATTCAAGGTGTGAAGCTTGATCATATGCTCTGGTTTTTTCAACACTAGAGGGTGAGCAAGAATGATGTCGTTCAATACCGATTTTGCTTTATCGATATCATCTGAGTAACCGATACCAAAAACCATATCAACACGTCTCACACGCTCTGCTGTGATGTTGTTGATCACGTCACCCCAGATCTTGTTGTTTGGGATCACCAAGCGTTGGTTATCGATGGTTTGAACGGTTGTCGATACTAAGCTCATGTCTTTTACAGTGCCTTGAACACCAGCGACTTTGACCATGTCGCCAACATCGTACGGACGGTAGATCAAGATCATCAAGCCCGATGCAAAGTTAGACAGCGTATCTTGCAATGCAAAACCAATGATGACACCCGCAACACCGAAACCCGTTAATAGTGGTGCTAGCTCAATCCCTATTTGAGACAGGGCGATCAGCAAACCAACAAACACGACCGCTTTAGATGCAATTGATACAAAGAAGTCCTGCATCAATACACTGAAGTCCATTTTAGAGTGCGAAACACTCTTACGAACGGTTTTACGAGCCACATTAGCAATAAGGCGAGTTACATACAAAATACCGAGGAAAAGCGCGAGTTTAACGATAAATGAAGGGGTATTTTCAAAAGCCCATGAACTGAATGAACGAAGCCAACCATCCAACAACTCCAGTGCAACATCAACATCCAATACATCAGCGTTAATGTCGCCGGTGGTCGCTAATAGAATACGCTTGTACGAGGTGACATCCACACCAAATGGCACCATCATGGAGATACTTTTCTCTAAGCTGGCAACCATAACGCTGGTTCGTTCTCTGAAACGTATTAATTCAGTTTTTATCGTCGCCTTTTCTTCTTCACTCACAAAAGACAAACGGCGCTCTAAATCTTGACGCTGCGTGTCTGTGTAGAGAATCGCATTTGTCAGATATTGCGAACGAGAAACTAGTGCGGTTTTTAACTGACTTTCCGCAGCCGATACATCAACGCCTCGATCTTTTGACCAACTTAAGGTCTTAGAAAGTTGCTGATAGTAGTCATCCATCATTCCGATACGTTTTTGAATCAACAATTCAAGACGCTTTTTTGCATCCCCTTCAGCCGAACGGTTGTCTTTGCTCATAGAGACAATTTTAACTTCGTTCAATGACAGTAAATGCTGTAAAAGCTCTACTTGCTGGGCAAGAACAGCGTCTAAGCCTTGCTTCTTATCAGATGATAATTGGGAGGATATCTCTTTGCGTAGTGCTTGGTTCTTTCTTCGCAATATGTCTTCTAGAAACGGCTTTTCAGCATCGTGCGCTGTTTCTAATGTGGCTAGGTCCAGCATTAGCTGGTCTTGTACTTCTGCTATTTTATCGACGCTTTGCGCAAAACTTCCAAATGCGACAAACGCCAACATTAACAATAGACAACGCCAAACCTTCATCATACTAATTCCTATTATTGTCTAAATTGACCCTATAAATAGTAGTAAAAAGAAGATGGATAACAAGCATTTAAACGTATGTTGTGTTAAAACTTTGCAAATTATCAGCCTGTATCTAATATTTGAGAGTTCCAATCCCCTCTTATGACCTGTAGAGTACGCAACCAACAAAGAACAACAGCCAATATCGTCATTTAGGTGCATGTACTAAATCGCCTTAAATCCTATGTTGGCTCACAGCAAAAGAGCATAAAAATGAACAACGAACTTGATGTTATTGAGTCTCTAGAAGAGCTAGAGCAATTCCTAATTTCAGTAGAAGCAGGGGGCTTAGGTCTTGAAGACGTTGAAGGCGTAGGTATGGCCACCAATAATTCTGATGGTCGTCATTTCGTTGCAGTATTCAACAGCAGTCACAAGGTTTTACTCGCTCGCTGGATCACTAAAGAAATCTTTGAAAATGGTAAAGACCTTGTGCGCAACGGTCCTCGCCGTTCTCACTAAATCTTTCCAATAGCACCAATGGTTAAAGCCCAATATGTCCATCTGCGATCTGTTGGGCTTTTTTGTATCTCCTCATGATGAATAGAGCATTCTATACAGGATAAATTAGCGATAACTTCCAGTTGTTGTGAACTTTATCTAGAACTCAATGTCGTATTCGCGTGAGTTGTTGTTTATGCATCGTGTATCTACGGTATATCGCGTTTATGCATCGTTTCACTTTAACAATTTCATGACTTGTGACTCGAAGAGATCTTATTTAAGCTAACCACAATTCAACAAGCTCGCTTGAGCGACTAACGACTAACGACTAACTGATTCGACTACTGACTGATTTGCTGAATACACCATTACTTTTCTTATCTCAACAGAACCGCCGACAAAAGCATTCGCTTTGGGCGCTGTTCCTTACCGGACTGGTTATCGTAACCTGTCTGGCGAGTACGCTTTCTACAAACAAAGTAACTTCTTCAGCTTCCTTAATTGGACAATCAATACTTGTCGGCGCAGAAACCAGCCCCCCACAAGCAATCGTCGCATCTTTCGATAAAATGTCTGAGCTCTATGCCAGCGTTTTTGGTTTAGAAGCTTCTAAAACTCTGTCAGCGCCAAACTCTAGCGCGTGCAGCCTAAGCTCCAAAATGCTCACATTCGCGACACCTAAAACAGGTTGGCTGATTCCTTTTATCCTGTTTATTGCTGTTGCGTACAGCCTATCACCGCACATATCGAGATTGTCTAGAGATAACCATCGCTCTTCTCGACCTACAAAACACCGCTTACATCTAAAGCACTGTATATTTAGAGAGTAAATAACCGGGCTACTACACCCTTTTATTTATTTTTTGGAGATACATTTGTGTACAACACACTACTAACTAAGTTTGTCGATTCGTTGGCATTCTGCATGCGTACATGCGCGAAAACGCTAGTCACTGCCCTTTTGGTTATGACGTCATTTACTGCTTTGGCACAGACGACGGGCTGGCTCAGCGTGCCTGAACATCCACCAGTCAAGATGCGAATGATGTCGACGGGTGAACAATCGGACGACGGCTCTAAGATCCAAACCGTGCTCGATGTCGTGCTCGACGGCGACTGGAAGACCTATTGGCGCAGCCCAGGCGAAGGTGGCATTCCGCCAAGCTGGGACTGGTCTGGTTCAACAAACATAGAGTCGGTAGAGTGGCATTGGCCGATCCCTAAGTACTACGAACAACTCGACGTGATGACGTTAGGCTACAAAAAACACGTCAGCTTTCCCGTTACGTTGACACTGAAAGACAACACGAAGCCAGCACTGTTCAAGGCGTCGTTCACCTTTCCGTCGTGCACCAATATCTGTGTGTTAACCGATTACGACATCGAATTGCCGATTGATCCGCAAACATTAGAGCTCGATGAAGAAGCGATGTTCTTGTTCAATCAAGGCATGAGCCAATCTCCACGAGAAGCTAACCGCACTTCAGTAAACGGCCTGTTCTGGGATAAAAGTAAGCAACAACTGGTGACTCAGCTAACAAGTAAGGAAGGCTGGGATAAACCGATGGTATTGATTGATGGGCAAGAAGTGCTTGATGACTTCTTCTCTCCACCAACCGTCCACATCACAGACAATACAATGACCGCGGTATTTGATGTGAGCAACTGGATAGGTGAAGTCGACTTAACGGACCGTACCGTGAGTGTCACCGTTTCAGACACTAATTTCGCCGAAGAGATGACGGCCCAAGTTGGCTCAGAACCGATCGCTTACCAAACAAGCAACAACGGCTTTTTGGCGATGATAGGCTTCGCTTTAATTGGTGGTTTGATCCTCAACATCATGCCATGTGTGTTGCCAGTATTAGGAATGAAATTAAACAGCATCATTCAAAACCAAGGTGCATCTAATCGTCATATCCGACTCTCATTCTTAGCTTCTGCTTCAGGTGTCATTACATCATTTGCGTTGTTAGCCCTAGGTATGACCGCTCTAAAAATGGGGGGTAATGCGATTGGTTGGGGAATCCAATTCCAAAATGTTTGGTTCATCGGATTCATGCTGATCATCACTTTGCTGTTCTCAATTAACCTGCTTGGGTTATTCGAATTCAGACTACCATCAGGTTTAAACACTTGGATGGCAACCAAAGGCGATGACTCACATTCAGGCCACTTTGTTCAAGGCATGTTTGCGACGCTGTTAGCTACGCCGTGTAGCGCGCCATTCCTAGGCACTGCGGTTGCTTATGCACTTGGAGCAAGTTACCAAGAGTTATGGGCTATCTTCATCGCGCTTGGTATCGGTATGAGTGCGCCTTGGTTGATCTTTGCGCTATTCCCAAGCCTAACCAAATTGCTTCCAAAGCCTGGGGCATGGATGTTCAAAGTTAAGCTGGTATTCGGCTTAATGATGTTCATCACCAGTCTGTGGTTAACAAGCCTGCTGAGCCCATTCGTTGGCAAGTTCCCAACCATCTTGTTGTCACTGTTTATCGTCGTTTCAGTGTTAATTTGGATTGGCATGAAATTAGGACGCAAGGTACTGATTCCTATCATGGCAACCACAACCTTGGTATTTGGTGCTGCATTGATCGTCGGTAGTGTTACTGCTGATAACTGGGCAACGCCAATTTTCGATAACCTTGATTGGCAGAAACTGGATGCGAAACAAATCCCTCAGTTGGTCGAGCAAGGAAAAACAGTCTTTGTCGACGTGACTGCTGAATGGTGTATCACCTGTAAAGCCAACAAAATTAGCGTCATTCTTCAAGATCCTGTCTACAGCCACCTACAACAAGAAGACATTGTTTTGATGAAAGGCGATTGGACAACACCAAGTGAAAGTGTCACTCAATACTTACAAAGTAATGGGCGATTTGGTGTGCCATTTAACATCGTCTACGGTCCGAGCTATAAAAGCGGTATTCCACTGCCTGTCATTCTCAACAGTGACACTGTCGTTCAAGCCATCGACGCTGCGAGATAATTGATGAAGACGCCCAACAACGAACAAAAGCCAAGCCGTCTTAAGAAGTGGGGAAAGGAACTCGTTTCAATGATACTGATCGTTGGCGTGGTTTCGTTTGCCATGGATTTTTACCACAGCAGAAGCATGCCTCAAGGAGACGCGATTCCAATCGTGGGTCAGTCGATCCAAGGGGAAGATATTGATGTTATCGAGCTAAGCAAAAACGGTAAGCCCGTTATTGTCTATTTTTGGGCGACTTGGTGTAGCGCGTGCAAATTGGTGAGCCCGACGGTTAATAGCTTCAGCGACTCCCATCAAGTAGTTTCTGTCGCACTTTCATCTGGCCCTGACGAACGTGTTCAGCGCTTCTTAGACGCCAAAGAGTATGACTTCCCTATTATCAATGATCTCTCTGGATCGATCAGCAGAAGTTGGGGAGTCAATGTCACGCCAAGTATTGTCATCATCAAAGATGGAAAGATCAGCAGCATCGCAACCGGCGTTACTTCCCCTATCGGCCTGTGGTTAAGAACCTACTTTGCATAACTCGCTCACTAAGAAAAACAGAGCAGAGCAAATGAACCGATTAAAGCCAATTTAACAAACAATAATACCGTGAGCGCGACCCAAAACGTGCTCACGATTATCAAGAATTAGAGAAAAACAACATGAAAAAACATCTGATTAGCACACTTATTTTAGGCTCACTAATGAGCACAAGTGCCTTCGCAGAGTTAAGCACAGAACAAACCCAGCAACTCGAAGAAATTAACCAGTTCCTGAAGGAGAATCCTTCTACTATTTCACGATTGCATACCAGTTTAGAGCAGTATGTCGCAGGCCAAGCGCAAGCAAAGAAAGATCAAGCTGAGAGTCACGACTGGTTATATAACAATGACGCTCACCCAATCACGGGCAACCCGAATGGCAAATCAGTAATCGTTAACTTTACTGACTACAACTGCCCTTACTGTAAGCGCTTGGAAAAAGGCTTGGTTCAATTAGCCTCTGAAAACAGCGACATTAAAGTGATCAACGTGTACTTGTCATTTAAGCAGCAACAAGTAGATGGCCTTGATACCAATGCGGCTCTATACGCGATGAAAGTATGGAAAGATAACCCAGCAGCCTTCCCTGAAGTCAACAGACTGCTGATGGCAAAAAGTGGTATTCACTCGAAAAGCTCACTAGAAGCCGTTGCCAAGAAGACGGGAACAGAGGCGGAACTAAAAACAACTCAAGAACAAAACCAGGTTCTAACCACTAACCACCAAACCTTCAGTGCACTCGGCTTAACGGGCACTCCAACCATGATGATGAACGGAGATGTTTTACCAGGATATGTGCCTTACGACCGACTTAAAGATATCGTGGATGACGCTTTGTAATCGTGCGTAGATAGAGATAAAGACTCGAAAGAGAAGTGAATAAAAGCCGACTCGCGCAACCCACAGTCGGCTTTTTCATTGTTTGAATAAAGTAGATATTTCATTTACCTTAAATTTAAAGGTGAGTTGAATCCTAAAAACGACCAAAGTTAAAACGCGTACATTCTTTTGTCCGTCGATAGTTCAAAACAGTACTCTGCGTGCTTTCTAAGGCATTCAAACACTTCTCGATCCAACTTATAACTATCAACTTGTTCCGTTAATATCGCTAGAGTTTCTTCCAGTGTCATACCTTTACGATAGGGGCGAGACTGGGTTAATGCTTGGAATACATCGACTACAGCAACAATTCTACTGGGTTGATCTAAATCTTCAGCCGTTTTACCCATCGGATAGCCTGAACCATCTAACCTTTCATGGTGATCGGAAGCCCACTGACACACCTGAGGCGAACTAAATAGCTCCTGCAGCGCGAATCGAGTATCTGTCGCATGGCGTTTAATACAACAGTATTCTTCGTCAGTGAGCAAATCTGGCTTATGAAGAATGTCACCAGGGGTTTGCAGTTTGCCAATATCGTGAACTAAACCAGCTAAATAGAGCTTTCTCTGCGTTGTGCGTGAATAACCAAGTTGTTTAGCTAGATATTCAGAAAGTTGCCCTACCTTCAACGAGTGCTTGAAAGTGAACGAGCTTTTCGTATCAACGACATTAGCAATAAACTCGGCAAAGGCGACTGTCTCATCCAGCGACATTTGCTGAGAGAAAAAGGGCACAGGTTCAAAGTTATCTCTCATATTCTCGATGTAAGGGGTCTCCATCGAGAACCAAAAATCATCCAGATCGACCAACTCACACATGTGCTGTACAAGATTGGTTTCGAACATCTCATCCGCTTG
The DNA here is from genome assembly GCF_041467175.1 of Vibrio sp. 10N.247.310.24. Taxonomy (NCBI): domain Bacteria; kingdom Pseudomonadati; phylum Pseudomonadota; class Gammaproteobacteria; order Vibrionales; family Vibrionaceae; genus Vibrio; species Vibrio sp. 10N.247.310.24. The sequence goes on along the minus strand of NZ_JBFSUD010000024.1, from coordinate 38,917 downwards.
CTCAGTCAAACGTCCAATAATGCTCGCTTTACCGTCTGGGGTTAGGTTCCCATAACGATCAGAAGCTGTTATGCCATATAGATAGTCAACTCTGTCAGCAAGCATCACAACTGCAGCCAGTTCCTTTTCTAATTCACTGATATTCATAGTCTTTAGATCTAACCAAGGGGTATGATGATAAAGAACTGGCTTAGCAAATATAGAAAGAACAGGGCACTCCTTTAAAATTTGGTAGCCCTTTTGACAATGGTAATAAGTCGAGTCGGGAACAAACCCCGAATTCAGTCGACGTTGCTCGTCTATTTGCGACACTCCGCAGTCGTGAATTAGCCCTAACGAAAATGCGAGCTGTGCCTGCTCCTCTTCCCACCCCACGCTCAGAGCACATCGATACGCGATGTAACCCACCCTCTGTCCATGGTTTTTGCTTTCAAAACCGACGTTATCAAGCGCCTTAGCAATACCAAATAGAGCCTTTCTTAGGTCTACGGTTACCTCTTGGCAATGTTGAATCATTACTTAAGCCTAGTATTTTTATAGTTTTTATATATTTAGGCTGCTAATACTAATACATGACTAACGATCATACCCGCAATTATTATAAGGCTTAATGTGTTTCGTGATAGATCTAGCGTATCACGAATAATTCGTGCCACAAGTGGTTGCATATTCAAAATTGTGTGACATTATAACCTGCCGACCAAAAGACACTTAAATCATCAGCCAAAAGAAAAGGGAAAACATGTTTAAAACAGTTATCGATGAAGAGTTATCCATCGCTCTGGTTGAAGAGAACTTCGCATTTCATTACGCGGAAATTTCACAAAACCAAAATGAGTATCTTAGCCAATGGTTAGCATGGCCACCGCACTGCAAAACAGAGCAGGACTTTAGGATCTTCATCCAGCGCTCGCTACATGATTACGCGGAAGGCAAAAGCATGACATGTGCGATTGTGTACAAAGACAATATCGTCGGTAACTGTAGCTTTAACACCATTGACCACAGCAAACAGAAAGTCACGATAGGCTATTGGTTGTCTGAGACTTACCAAGGTAACGGGATCGTTACACGCGTAGTTGAGAAGCTCATTGATATTGCTTTCAATGAGTTAGATATGGAAAAGGTGGAGATATCAGCTGCAACTGGCAACCAGAGTAGTCGCAAGGTTTGTGAGCGCTTACATTTCACATTAGAAGGTATCATAACTCGTAACGAGAACTTAAATGGCCGTATCATAGATCATGCTATTTATGGCCTTCATCGTTTAAGCGCCAACAATATCTAAGCTTGATTTTCTACTTGGTAAATTTTGCCAATTGATAGTGAATGATAATTGGTAATTAGTAAGTTAATTAAATTAGTAAGCCACGATATTAAACCGTGGCTTTCATTTTTAAGAGTCTAATTGGTCTCTTACTAAAATCATTTACGTGATCTTTGGGATTAAGATACAGAACTTAGCACCACCGCGATTGCTATCGCAGATCCGAATGTCCCAAGAAAGCTTTTTAGCCGCTGAAATCGCGATCGCTAGACCTAACCCTAACCCACCAGTTGCTGATGCTCTGCTAGAATCTAAGCGAGAAAACGGAAGGAATACTTCTTCACGCCTGTCCTCCGGTATCCCAGAGCCATTGTCTTCAATCAGAACCAGCCAATTTTCTGAGTTCTCGTCCAGAGTTACCCAGACTTTGTCTTGTGTGTAATTCCCAGCGTTCTTAATCACGTTATCAAAAACCAAACGCGCCATCGAGCAATCACACTTAATTTTGCACTCTAGCTTTACTTTGGACTCAAAAATAACATTGTCTAACTCCGAGTAACGGATTCTATCTAAACAATACTCGCGAAGGTCAGCTTTCACTTTAACAAGCTCGAAGAAAGAATTATCCATGACATTCAACTTCGACAGCATGATAATTTCTGACGTGAGGTCGTTGATATCCCCGATGTAGGTATCAATATCATCGAAAAAAACCTGATGATGCTCTGGAGCTTCCCGCCTTAAGAGATCCGTCGCCAATTGAATACGGCTTAGCGGTGTACGGACTTCATGTGGAATCGCTTGAGCAAATATATGACTTTGTTTTACTTTGCTCTCAATCTCCTCAGCCATGAAGTTAAAACTTTTGGCTAGCTCAGACACTGGGTGTATATCATCTACGTCAGAGCGAGTACTCAGCTTCCCCTTACCAAACTGCTTCTGTTTCTCAACAAGTAACTCTATTCTTTCTTGAAAACGCCTAACAGGTAAGTAAACACTTGCGCCAATAGCGAAGATAACGGCCAACAAAAGCCCGATAAGAAAGTTTCTTTCTGAATCTTCATACCACTCAATTTCAGGTGAGAAGAAATCGCCTACCTCACTGAACGCAAAGCTAAACCTAGAATTTGGTAGCTGAAATACTGCCGAATAGAGATTATTTTCACTTAGGTATACCGGTACACCATTCAAGGTGGTAAATAACTCGCATCGTTGACACGGAGCCTCTCCCGACCAATTCTCCAACAGGCGTAAATTGAAAATATAAAATTGCTGGTAGCCTGTTCTGTCGAGTTCTTTATATAGCGAGTTTTCTCGGTTGTGTTGACGAACATACTGCTCAGAAAAGTAGATGCCATCATTAAGGAATATTTCGATCTGGGTACGCCGCATGTGCCCTTCACCAAGGTTCCAAAACAAAAATATCGTTGCCGACATCCCTGCCACAATTCCAAGGTACAAACGAGTAAACATAGAAACAGATCGAAGTTTCACCGCGATAGACTTATACAACCAGCATATACCCCTTGTTACGAACCGTACGGATCAACTGCTTATCTTTTGCATGCATACGCAGCTTCCGGCGCAACCCTGAAACGCGCATATCAATAGAGCGGTCGTTAAAGGCATAATCAATACCTCTAAATAGCTGGCAACATTGATCTCGAGTAACGACCTGACAAATGTTATTAACAAGAAGATTTAGAATTTCAAACTCGGCAGAGGTGAGCTTTAGGTTCTGTCCATACAGAGTGGCACTTTGAGCTGTACTGTTGATCACAATTTCACCTGGGGTTTCAGCGGTCGTGTCAGGCTCAGCAACAACAGGGGCTGCGCGACGCAATAGTGCTTCAATTCGTGCCAATAATGCATGACCACGAATAGGTTTTGCTACGTAGTCATCCGCGCCAAACTTAAACAAACTAACCTCACTCATTTCATCAGCAGAGGCAGTCAATACTAAGATAATCCCATTATAAAATTCGCGAGCCTGTCGGCAAATCTGTGCGCCGCTCATTCCTGGAAGCATCAAGTCCAACAGAACGAGATCGGGTTCAATACTGCGGATCGCTTCAATGGCCAAATCCCCTTCATGGACAACGCTAACATTGTAGCCTTCAGCTTCGAGGTAAAGCGTAGTTAAACGCGCTATCGCCTGGTCATCTTCGACAATCAGCACTTTGGTTTTCGACATTTCTATCACCAGCATTTATTAAAAGCGAGGGCAGTATATACTGTTCATATATCATCAATATTGTTATTGAAGTCACTAACTTACCGTACGCAAAACATATTAATCACTTTTGTACATACACGTTTACAAACCATCGTTCAGCAACAAAATCGCTCATTTATTGATTAATTTCCCGTCAAAAACGGAAAATCTAAACGCTTAAATGCTTACGTTTGCTTACCTTCTTACGCACACTTACATTAAAAGAATTTACAAAACTCATTCAAATAAACTTGCTAAACATTAATAACACAATAGTTAGTAACACTTCAAATCAACAAAATGACAGATTTTAAAACCGCGATCGTATTCTAAAAAATTGAAGAAAACGATTACTTAACCAATCAAATAGCATGTTCCATTATCAAGCTCTCTCCCCCTCTATCAAGTAAAGTCTTCTTCAAGTAACATTTATTCGGCTAATCATTAACTCAAATAATAAACAACGGTGACTTACTGATTAAACAAAAGTCACTTTGTCACAAGGCCACTTAAAGATGAACAAATCGCTTTTAATGTTACTGACCATAACCGCTTTGTTGGCAACACGAGTCACCGCTGCTCCTAATAAACATGAGGTGATGAATCAAATCAAAGCGCAAGTAAGCTCTTGGATAGATATTCAAGTCACACCACAAAATAGTATTATCCAAAAGATGGTCTTCAACTGTAATTTCTACCTAACAACCCCAAGCATTAAATCTCCAGATGGCAACGAAAGCAGCTCTGGTTCATATCGCTTTTATTCACATAATGGGGTAGTCGGCGCGATGACTGAACCTTTCACTACTCAACCCCTTCCAGAATTAACAATGTGCCTGAAAGAAGACTTCATCGTCACTAACCAAGATCAAGCCCAATTATTATTTGAAGCCATTGAGACGGTATACACAAATCATTCAATGTTTGACGATCGCTTCCCGAAAGAAATCGTCAAGACATCAATAGGTTGGAACTTCATCAACGGGGAAATTTTTGGGGACAATAAAGGCTATGCGATTGAAAGCACCCCGGAAGGAAAAGTAACCAAAATTATCCGTTCACTGAATCTTTAAACGCTATTTTTATCGCTAAATTCTTCTTTAACTCCTGATTTTTCTTAAACACATAGCTTCTTCATGACAGTTAAAGGTCAGAGTTCAATTTGATAGATGCACTGCCAAAGCACGACACCTGTCTGCATAAATCGATTAAAGTATGAGTTCCCCGAATTTATTATGATGACCAGCTACCAACCTTTCGAACATCTAAAGTGTCCTATCTGGATATATGACATTGATAATAAGCGAATAACCTGGGCAAACAGCAGTGCCCTCCCTCTTTGGGAGTCTGAATCTCTATTTGAACTGACCTCACGCGATTTTGGTATTGAAATGTCAAAAGCGATCGAAGCAACGCTTGAAGAATATCAGAGACAATTTCAGCGAAATCAAAGTGTAAAGACTTGGTGGAACTTCACCCCAAAATACATTTCTAAACGCGCACTATGTCTTTTCTCTGGAATCCCATTACCCGATGGCCGAACAGGGATGCTAGCGCAAGTCATCGCAGAAGAAGAGAGCTTAAAACGCGATCTCACATACTCTGATGGTTCCAACCTCTCTCTTTTATTCAACAAAGTGGGAAGCGTAGTGAGTGCAAACTCCGCTTTTTCTAAAAACTACGGCTCGCCGTTTAGTCGCCTATCCGATTTTGTTTCAAGCGAAGAAGTTGCAGACCAATGGTTATTTTCAGCTCGCAAAGGTCGAGACATTTTGGAGGAAGTCAGCTGTAAAATTGAAAATAAAACCCACCACTTTGATGTTCATGGAAAGTGGTTGTTTGACAAAAGTGAACTGCTATTAAACCTAACCTGTACCACCAAACAAAAAGAAAATTTGATTAAAGCTCGATATAACGCAGAGCACGACTGTCTCACTGAGCTCTACAACCGCCGCGGGATCACCAAAAGGCTCGAATCGAGTATTGCCTGTCGCTCGCCCTTTGAATTGATGTTTGTGGACCTTGATGGCTTTAAGTTGGTGAATGACACTTATGGGCATAGTGTTGGTGACCAACTACTCAAAAAAGTTGGCAAACGTCTTAAACAGATCCTCGACGAAACATGCACAATTGGTCGCTTTGGTGGTGATGAGTTCATCGTGATTGCTCACGCCCGAAAAAATCAAAATATCCCGTTACTCTGCTCTCGCATTATCGATTCTTTGAACAAAAGCTTCCAAATAAAAGGAATTGGCACCTTATCTGTAGGTTGCAGCATAGGTTCTGCTCATTTTCCAGATAATGCCACGGATAAAGAATCATTGTTAAAGCAGGCCGGAATGGCGATGCATGTTGCCAAAGCCAATGGTCGGAACCGCTTCCAAACTTTTACTCCAAATTTAGCGCAGATTCTACATCGGCAAGTAGAGATACGCCATAGGTTAACTCTGGCACTAGAAGGTGATGACCTCAATCTTCATTACCAACCGATAATGGACACCAATAGCAATAAAGTTAAAGGGTTTGAAGCCCTACTTAGATGGTCGGATAAAGATCTGGGCAACATCGAGCCTGATGAGTTTATTAGCCTAGCGGAAGAAACTGGACAGATTGTTCCACTCGGAAAGTGGGTCCTTAACTCTGCACTTAAGCAACTGTCGATATGGCACCGAAAATTTGATGATGAATTGGTAATGAGCATCAATATCTCGTGTATTCAGATGCACACTACTTTTGCAGAGCAACTATCGGCAATGCTCAACTTCTACAACATACAACCTAAAAGTATCGCCCTTGAGATCACTGAATCCTCAATGATCTTCAAACACGGTGAAGTCAGACAAGCATTAGACGATATTTCAGCGTTAGGCGTTGAGCTACACCTTGACGACTTCGGCACTGGCTACTCTTCTCTCTCTATGTTGCATGACTTGCCAATTAGTACCGTTAAGCTAGATAAAAGCTTCGTCCATGGCACCTATAAAGGGAGCGAAGCGATTGTCCAAGCCACCTATGCTATCTGTGAAAAATTGGGGCTTATGGTGGTTGCGGAAGGGGTCGAAACTGAAACACAAAAAGCTTTCTTAACCAGTTGCGGATATCAATATTTACAGGGATTTCTGTTCAGCAAACCTATCCCACCCGATGAAGTCGAAATGCGATTTTTGTCTAGTAGATAACTCGACTCTAAGGGGGTTACTTACTAAAGCAATTAAATTCCCCAAGCACAATATAATTATGTAAGTGGTAGATGCGAAAATGCTATCAACTATACCGCTTACGTAACTTTTACGTCATACCCAAGTCTAGATAATTTATACTTATACTATGCTCTGGAAAATAATGCTAGATATTACCTTTTCTTATAGATCGGGTAATCTTGAATTTATTTCCTTTATTTACATAAACTTAAATGACATTAAAATAAAATCAAACCATCCTTATAGAAACAATCCACTACAGAAGTAAAAACAAGTGCAATACAAATTAACATAGAAAATAAAACTATATTCTCAAAATTAACAATAAATAAACCATATCGAGATAATCATAAAAAACCGGGCGATCTGACATATAAATAATTTAATCATATAAAACCAAAAGCCAAATTAGCTTTCCAAAGAGGGAATGACAAAAATTACAGAACAAGACAAAAAGTAAAAATCCAGCCCCTAGAAATGGATAAATGCCAAAATAAATGGATAAATCCACTTTACCCCTTGTAAATCATCAACTTTTATTTATAAATTCAAGTTTTGGGTGAACATCTCTATAACCTGTTATTGACCCCAAAATTCTGCGATTAGTATCAACATCTTGAGAGAAATAGTGACATTAGTTATGTTATTTAGAAAGGACTCTTAGGTTGAATGAAAATCTCAGCATCACATATCAATCACGTAAATATAATAACTATCGCTTAGGAGTTAAGCTATGCATTGTTCTTTCAATATAAACAATAACTATGAGAGCTTGCAATTAATTTATAATGAAGAAAAAATATACATAAAAAGGAACAGTAATAAGATATCAGAGGAAAGTCTTAATAGTAAAGAAAGTTTTGTTTTCAAATATCTTATTGAGCATTCATCGATATCAAACCCTCAATCTGCTAGAGATGTTGAAAAGTCATTTAAATTACACTTCGATGAAGAGTTCAGCTTGTACGCTTTAAAGAACATTATTGCTTCGATAAGAAAAAAGTATAGGAATCTGTGTAAGAAAGCCAAAATTAACAATAATAGTGAACTTATCTCGAACCTTTATAAGGTTGGTTATTTTATCGACCTAGATAAAAGTACAACCAACCGTATAACACCAAAATACAACATCAACCAATTCAAGCTCAGCCATATCGAGATGTTGAAGCTGATGCTCAACACTTACCAAAAAGAGTTGATCAGAGGCTTTATAACCGTTTGTACCGTTTCTTCATTTTTTTTGTTCGTTGTCTACTTCTTCCAAATCCTTTATACAACGAAAATTGCAGATGAATACAGTAAAAACGCAAAGCAAATAGTAGAGGAAGTAATGAACTATGGCTGTGATAGCGAAGTTGCAGTGTACGCATTGAGGCACTCACTTAACCTTGATTCTGTTTTGATGACAACGCCATATGGTTCATGCTACATATCCAAAACACAATCAAAAATGGTTGAACTAGACCAAATTGAAAATTTTGACGATAGCCTAGATTTTGCTTATTCACGCTTCTCAGACCCCAAAGAGGACATCGAACTCATTGCGCGTATTTCTAAATGGTCTATTGAAGCTAGATATAAGAACTCATTACTCCCTCTTTTGGTTGATTCAGTTTCCATACAAAAAAATGGTCACTACATATTAAACCTAGGCGAAAACAGTCAGCCTATTTATCAAGCCCCACTTCCAACCGGTGCAACCATCACTTTCTACAGTGATGATATTGTGCTTCTGTGGGTCATTTTTTCTCTGGTGATCGCCACGCTACTTTATCGCTCATATATTCTTGGCTTTGGCATTTACCTGCTTCGTTGGCGACACATATCCTTCGAGGAAGAGCCCATAATCAACACTGACGACAATAGCGTTTTATATTACGAGTTATTGTCTAGAGTGCGTAACGTAGGCGTTCTGAGTTTCATCAACACCATGAGACGTACTAATTTGTTGACCTTTCATACTATTTTAATCATTGAAACAGTAAAAAAAGCGAAGTTAGACAATAGCCATGATATCTACGGTGTCAATGTGTGCCCGAGTGCGTTGGTGGGATCTAACTTTACAAAGCTCAAAGAGCATTTAGTCACGATGGAAGCGAATGAGTTTGTCGTAGAAATAACAGAGTATTCAAACATTGGCTATGGCTATGAGGTCATCGACAACATCAAAATGATCAAAGATCTTGGAATCACCATCGCGCTAGACGACTTTGGTACAGGTAACAACAACATTGAAATAATTAGTGCTATCTCTCCGACCTACCTAAAACTGGATCGTTGTTTTGTTAAAGACATTGAGTCAGGAGATTATCATCAAGGAGTATTGCTTAATATATCGGAGATTGGACGCTTATCAAACATCACGATGATTTATGAAGGTGTCGAGACGCGCAGGCAGCAATATATCTTATGTCAGTTAGGCTACAACCTACATCAAGGTTATCTGTACAGTAGACCTAGTCACTCGGAGGAGTAATTATCTACCACCTCATTTAAATATTGATGACCTCCCTTTTCTTGTTTAATTGCCATTGATCATACAACGACTTGAGAGCCCACAAGGAAGTCGGCTTCAAGCGTTCTCATAACCCAATACATTTCTCTCAAACATAAAAATATACTCTTCATTTTTATAAAAACCTTGCCAATCTGAATAAAAAGTTTAGTGTTATACACATGTATATCACCATGCAGTTTTAATTATGACCGAATGGAAAGACGACCAACCGATCTTTAGGCAGCTAGCGGCAAAGATCAGTGACCAAATTCTTCAAGGTGTTTGGTTAGAACAACAAGCATTGCCCTCAGTGCGTGCGGTTGCCGCCGATCTCAAGATCAACCACCTTACTGTCATGAAAAGCTACCAGTTACTGGTGGATGAAGGCTTGGTAGAGAAAAAACGCGGCCAAGGTATGTATGTCGCAGAAGGGGCACTTCAAAAATTGAAAGAGTCCGCACATCAATCATTCATCAACACACAGATCCCAGCCATCGCTGAGACGCTAGGCATCATTGATATGAGTGTCGAAGAACTCGTGAAACAGCTAGAACAACATATAAAGGACAAGTCATGAGTACTTTACTTTCAGTGAAAAACGTAACCAAAACCTATTCAAATCAAGTGGGTGTCGAGAACATCAGCTTTGAGTTAAAACCGGGGCAAGTGCTTGGTCTGCTAGGCCACAATGGCGCAGGGAAATCGACTCTGATCAAATCACTGCTTGGCGGACACAGCTATCAAGGTGAGATAGAAGTTAACGGCTATCACCCTATCCACCAGCATGCAGAACTCATGTTGCACCTGTCGTACATTTCAGATGTTAATGTGCTACCCGAGTGGATGACCGTTAAACAACTGCTTCGATACACCCAAGGCGTGCACCCAAGCTTCAACAAGCAAAAAGCAGAACAGACGTTAAGTAGCACCAACGTTAAGCTGTCTTCAGCGATCAAACAGCTTTCTAAAGGGATGAAGGTACAACTTCACCTTGCGATCATCATCGCGACCGACACTCAAGTGTTGATCTTAGATGAGCCAACGCTAGGTCTAGATCTGCTCTACCGCGATACTTTTTATCGCCACCTCCTAGAGTGGTTCCATGACGGCGAACGCGCGATGATCATCGCTAGCCACGAGGTTTCAGAGATTGAACACCTATTAACGGACGTATTGATTCTAAAACAAGGCCATTGTGTGCTGCAAAAGAGCATGGAAGACATCGAGAACGACTATTTCATTATCGATGTCGCAAACAACCACTCAAGCGAAATTCAGAAACTCAATCCACTGACCTCACAGCCAGGGCTAGGAACCACTAAGTGGTTATTGGAAGGTCAATACAAAGCGCAAGTTGAATCATTGGGTAACATCTACAACGTTGGTCTCGCAGACCTATTCCTTGCAACACAGACGGAGAAGGCATAATGCATCCAACTTTTTATATGCTAGAAAAAGAACTGATCGAGCACAAAATTAACACTCGATTGCCTCTGTTTATCGCGTTATGTGGTTTCTTGCTGTTCGTTAGTTTGTTTTTCAATGGCGCAGCGCAGCATGAGTTTTTCTTCCAAATGGAAGTGAATGGTGACGTAAGCGACATACACAGAGAGTTCGCACAAGACCTCAACTCAGTGATCTACTTTGGTGCTGGCCTTATTTCACTCATACTTTCGACGCTTTACATCCCTAAAACACTGCGTAAAGAGCGCCAAGAAGGCAGTTCGATGTTTTGGAGAAGCATGCCAGTATCCAATGCCATGACTCACGGCGTGAAGCTAGGCTTCGGTCTAGTGGTTATTCCGGCTATCTGCGCGCTATTAGTTCTATTCGCTGACTTCCTATTTTGGATATTGAACGTCTCAAGCGAACAACAATTGGCATTGATAGTAGAGCAGCAATCACTGTTTTATGTGCTGAGCAATTGGGTCGTGTTTTTTGGACGAATGATGTTAGTTGCACTGGTTTTATTGCCACTGGCAACCGTCACTCTAGCGATTTCGCAGCTGGTAAACTCTCCATTGCTTGTCATTTTCATCTCAAGCTATGCGATTAAGTTCCTCTCTGTCGCCGTGTTTGGGTTCTATGGCATCAATGACTTCCTATCTCTCATCGCGTCATTGCCAATGAATGTGCTCATAGCAAGCAACCCATTCAGTGCGATTGCAGAAGCGCCGATTTTATCTCTAGGTATTTACGCACTGATCGGTGTTGGTGGCTATCTGCTGAGCCTAAAGCTGAACCGAACCGATGATGTCAGTTTGAAGACGCTCTTCCAACGTTAACGCATTCGCTCCTGACGTTGGTGTTATCTCTCCCGAGCAGGTAACCACACCAGATATCAAAATCTAAATCAAAGCTTCTGAGAAATCGGAAGCTTTTTTTGATCACGACTTTGCCAAGACAGAGATGGGTAACAAGAACAAAGGTGCAAAGGGGTTTTAGTGAGGAGTAACAGAGTGAAGCAACAAGATAATCTAAGAGGAGGTATTAATGAGCTGACATTGAATGCATTGTTGTTAATGCCTGTCAGCTCTTTGGAGAATGATTTCTTTAGTCGCCGACCAGATGAAGGTCCTTGAGAGTGCTAATGAAATCGATTTGTTGCGTTTTACATTTGATTAAGCTTTTCAGCTTTTTTCTCTTAAAGCTTTACGATTTAAAGCTTATTTCTTTGAGGCTTCTTTCGCTGTGTCTTTCCAGTATTGGATGCGAACGCGATGAAGCTGTGCTCTTCTCATTTTTTTCATAAGGGATATTTCCTTTTCTTTAACTGCTCTTCATGAGCTATTTTTATTGCCAACCATTCGAATCTAACGGTGTTTGATGGCCAGATCAATGATACAAATCACAAAATTTATAGAGTTTTGAGTACCATTTACATCAAAGTATGACCTATATATCAACTATGGCTCAATTCAATCCTATGAGCCGCTCTTCAAAATTAAGGTTAGTTCTCTCAGATGACAAATTCATTTCAGTATCAATACAGTTCAATGATACTAATTTAATAGACCGGACCAATGCGGATTTAGTTCCAGCATCCTATCTTTTATTACTCGCCTTACTCGCAAGGTTACAGCGTAACCAATCCTATATTCAATGTGAACAATTAATCGCCACATTAGCCTATACGTCACAACATCAAAATGGGATTATGTTTGTAACGGGTAAAAAGCCGTAGCGGACAAAATTAAATAGACGTAATTAAATGGACGTGATCATGAGTAAAGTCATTCTACAAGGGCATATTCTTGTGCCAGACAACGACCTAGAAGCCGTCACACAAGCGCTGGTTGTTCATAAGGAACTCACACTCTCAGAACCCGGTTGTATCGTGTTTCGAGTCAGTCAAAGCTCACTTCAACCTAATCGTTTTGAAGTGTATGAAGAATTCACTAGCCGTGAGGCGTTTGAAGCGCACCAACAGCGAGTAAAAACGTCTGAATGGGGTGAAACCTCCAAGAACGTGACACGTCATTACCAAGTCACCGACGTTCCGACATCATAATGATACGTCCGCTAGCCAACCACATCGTCACGTTGATCAAACAAGATCCCTTACGAATGCAGGTTTTAGACTGTGTCGCTCAGCTGGATTTACCGCAGTGCTATGTCGCTGCGGGCTTTGTGAGAAACCTAGTTTGGGACGACCTACATGGTTATGCTTCCCCGACTCCACTTAATGATATTGATGTGATCTACTTTGATCCTATTGATACCTTCTACGAATCGGGTCTTAGATACGAGGCTCTACTTCAACAACGGTTGCCTGAATTAAATTGGCAAGTTCGCAATCAAGCCAACATGCATACTCGAAACGAGGATGAGCCCTATCAAAGCTCATTGGATGCGATGCGTTACTGGCCAGAGAAAGAAACCGCAGTCGCCGTCAAGCAAAGCCCGACAGGGGAAATCGAGTGCATTTCGGCTTTTGGTTTAGAGAGTTTGTTTGATTTAAAGATCACACCGAATCCCAATCGCAGCAGAGACGTGTTTGATCAACGAGTTCAGTCTAAAAACTGGTTAACTCATTGGCCGAAGTTAACTATTGGTTGTTTGAGTCTCAAAGGGTCCTTTGTCGCTCGTACTAATTAGTCGCAAGTTTTATACATTAATATGTTTAATATAAACTATGGTTAATATTAACTCACATCCATATAAGGTAGCTATTATGTCGATTTTACGTGCGTTACTGATACTTATAAGCTTAGTTATCATTGGGTGTGCTGATACACATAAACTTCAGGTTACGGATGTAAACTCGACAGCTAAATTTGAAACAAGTGATTCAGTTTTAATCGGCCGCTCAAAGAATGGGGAGTATGGGAAGCACTATTATTCAGGCTCAGGACTAATGGTGAGTAAAGCTCTTCAATCAGAGTTATTCACAAAACTAAACAACGTCGCAATCGCTAACCAAGCAGCTGACTACAATTTTGTCCTTGAATATGCGAAAAGCAATGAGTTCGACTACTTAATTTTTCCTACCATATTACACTGGGAAGATCGCGCGACTGAATGGTCAGCAAAGCCAGATAAAGTAAGCGTAAAAATTACAGTTGTTGATGTTAAAACAAAAGTAATTATTAAGTCTGGCATAATCGAAGGAAAAAGCGGGCTAGCTACCTTTGGCGGTGACCACCCACAAGATTTATTGTCAGAGCCGGTCAGCGAATTTATGGCTAGCCTATTAAATTAATTATCGTGGTGATTCAATAATTGAGCTCTATTGCGTAGACAACATCAACTCTACCTTATGACACCGTAGTTAGCATGGTTAACCTATGTCGAATCAAACTTTGCCTCTGTAAAACCATTGACTAAAAGCCCAATCAGATCGAACATGCCCCCACTTGCTTAGCTTATCAATTTATTAGCTTAGTAAGTTAGTAACTAACCAACTCATCAACCGCGCGTGGCGACTAGCAGCTACGCTCTCTCGTCATACTGAGTAACGACCATGAACCAACAATACATGCTGCAAGCACTCGAAGCTTCGCGCCAAGCCCTACCCGATTGCCAACCAAACCCGCCTGTGGGTTGTATTTTGGTGAAGAACGATAAGGTGGTGTCTGTTGGATATACGCAAAAGGTCGGTGGAAACCACGCCGAGGTTGAAGCACTGAATAGCTATGACAGCGAAACGGACGGAGAAATGGAAGGCGTTACCGCTTACGTAACTTTAGAGCCATGTTCATTTGTTGGCAGAACACCCGCTTGCGCCAATACATTGGTTAAAGCCGGTGTAAAACACGTGGTAGTGGCGATGCTAGACCCAGACCCTCGCAATAATGGTCGTGGTGTGGCGATACTTGAATCACACGGAGTGAAAGTGGATGTAGGACTATGCCAAGAACAAGTGAGCGCCTTTTTAACCCCTTACCTTGGTAAGTCCTAGATCTTAAACAACCAGTATTAGTTCAATTTCACTCGGTAAAGCGGATTGACTGGCTTATCGACAAAATACGACCAGATATGATCGTAGACGGCATGTTGGTTAGGGAATGGCGCCAACGCTTTTGCCTCTTCTAAATTGCACCAACGATACTCGGTATGCTCGTCATTCAGTTCAATCGCTTGGTTGGCCGGGCATAGCACTGCAAAGACCGGGATTAGCTGAATTACATTCACGTACGCCTCGTAAAACTGCTCCAGAAACTGCGCGTTATACAAAGCTTCCACTTTAATTTGGGTCTCTTCTTCAAACTCGCGCACGATAGCCTGCCAGCCTGTTTCACCCGCTTCAATCGAGCCCGCGACATGGCACCAAAACTCGCCCTTCACACGTTTCATTAGTAGCATTTTCATTTGTCCGTCGATCTCTGAAATAGCGACACCAGATACAATCGAAGTATTGAGTGGAATCATAACGTTACCTTAGGTTGAACAGGAGGGCGGCAAGGCTACCACCCTTCACTGGTTAAGTTACCTTCTCTGATTAGAAACGAGAAGTTACTCATCAATTAATGAAGTTCAAGCTATAACTCATGGGTTCAGTGTTAACCATCTCGCTTAGCTATCCTGTAATAGAACCATTTCTTATTTGAGGCGTATTTCGATAAAGAGTAGAATCGCCGCCTTGTACTGTGTTTAAAGCCTTTAAACATACACAGTAGACTCACAACCATTTATCACCACAATATAAGTATTAATACGACTATGCACTCATCAAAATCAACGCACGACTCAGAAGACAGCCATACTCCTGAGCATTGCTTCACTCGTTTTCAACAGCCGATCGAGTCATATTCGTTGCCTGAGCGTTTCACATTCCCGTTCTACTACGAACCGCACCCACTGTGTGAAATCGCCTCTCATCAGCTTCAACAATATCTAGAAACTCAAACTGACTGGCAGCATGACTTCGGACTGGATTCTGACGCTGGTCGCGGCAAAATGTTTGGTGTGTTACTGGTGAAAAGCCCTGAAGGTGAGCTTGGTTACTTCTCTGCTTTCTCTGGAAAAATCGCCGACCAAAACCTACTGCCTCACTTTGTTCCGCCCGTATTCGACATGTTGAGCAGCGACAGCTTTTTCCATCAAGACACGGCCGACATGATGGCTGTGAATGCGAAATTTAAAGCGCTGCAAGCAAACGCTGATTACCTTGAACTGTGCGAGCAACTGGCACAACAAAAAGCACAAGCTGAACAAGAGATTGAAGCTCAGCGTTTATTAATTATAGAAGGCCGAAAAACACGTAAAGAACAACGCGAACAAGGTAAAGAAAACCTTGATGAGCAAGCCTTCGAACAGCTAAATAACGAGCTAAACAAAGCCAGTGTTGCCGACAAGAATCAGCAGAAATATCTTAAGCTCAACTGGGAACAGATCCTAAACGAGTTACAAATCAAAGTTGATGTGTTCACTCATCAATTAGCTGAACTCAAAGAGCAAAGAGCACACCTTTCTCATCAGCTTCAGCACAAACTGTTTTCACAATACGCTTTCCAGAATGCGGAAGGTAACATTGAGGATCTCAACCAGATCTTTGAAGACACGCCAAACAAGATACCACCAGCAGGTTCTGGCGAGTGTGCCGCACCCAAGCTTTTGCAATACGCGTATTTAAACGGTTACACACCATTGGCACTGGCTGAATTTTGGTGGGGTCGTTCTCCAAAGTCGGAAATCCGCAAACACAAAACATACTACGCCTCTTGCCAAAGTAAGTGTGTACCGATTTTAGGCCATATGATGAAAGGCCTTGAAGTCGATCCCAACCCATTGCTAGAAAACCCAGCAGAAGGCAAAGACCTCGATATCTTATTCCAAGACGATCACATCGTTGTGGTGCACAAACCAGCAGGTTTTCTATCCGTACCGGGTAAAACCATCAAAGATTCAGCCTACACTCGCGTTCAAGAAATGCATCCCGATGCTGAAGGGCCATTTGTTATCCACCGCTTGGATATGGCGACCTCTGGCATTCTAATATTTGCGCTTACACGACGTGCGAACAAAAGCCTACAGAAGCAGTTCATTACTCGTGAAGTTGAGAAGCGTTACGTGGCAATGATTGAAGGCTTTCTAGCAGAAGATGAAGGCTATGTTCGACTGCCATTGCGTGGTGATTTGTATGACCGTCCTCGTCAGATTGTCTGCTTCGAACACGGCAAGCCTGCAGAAACCAAATGGGAAGTGATTGAGCGAAACGAGCAAACTACTAAGGTTTACCTGCACCCTAAAACAGGGCGTACACACCAGTTGCGTGTTCACTGTTCACACGAAGAAGGCCTTAACATGCCTATCGTCGGTGATGGCCTATATGGCAATAAAGCCGACCGGTTGCACCTACACGCAGAAAGGCTAGCACTGCACCACCCAGTCACCAAAGAGTGGATGGAGTTCCAGTTCGACGCCGAATTCTAAGCGTTAAGACTACTTTCTGCGTTAAGCCTATTTTCTGCGTTGAGCCTAGGAGATAAACCAGAGTCACAAACCATTTGTGACTCTGACTCCCTCTTTCTCCTACCCCTTTCGGATAATTCTCCACGCTTATTGCACTACATCAAGGTCCACTTTTTTGTGACGAGTAGCATGCGCCTCTTCTTCTTTCCTTGAGGCCTTTGATATGTCATCAGCTGCTTTGAATATACAACCCAACACAACTACGTCTTCCGTGATCACTTCGCAAGCACTAAGCTTGAAACCACTCACAGACAAAAAGCCAGACCTAAATTCAGCAATGCTGAGCCTAATTGAAGAAGTTAAAAACGAACTCCCACTTTACGAATCAGAGACGTTTATCTGTGGGCCAAAAGGAAACTGTTCGGGTTGCTCTAAAAAGCTACTAGAAATGGTCGACAGTGAGTTGATGTACTGGGAGCACAGTATTTCAATTGGCCAAGGCCCCAACTTCGAAGAACTGCGCCGTTTTGGTAAGCTATGCAGTAGCGTTAGACGCGGTTTAGAGCGTAATGGTTTAGTCGAAAAGCGACCAAAGAAAAGATAACAAGCCAACTCGATAATCATTACAATGTGTCGTTGGCGATCACAAGCCACCCTGCTACTAACTGATTGAACTCGTTAGCTATAAAAGTAATAATGTTTTGTAATACAATTCAGTGCGCAGACCGACTTCGTAGATTCGGACTCATAGAGATAAGTTCATCGATACTTTCACCATATTCTTGAACGACTCTATCCTTCTTGTCTGACGAGCCTTAACCTGCTGTATATCAATATCACATCAATTAGAAACCTACCTTGGACAACGGAGAGCCACCTTGAAGAGACCACAACCAGTACTGGGAAAGACCGGTATGCTATTTTTTCTCGTCATAATAAGTGCTTTCCCTCCATTGACCATCGACCTTTACTTACCTGCGCTTCCGCAGATGGTCGAGGTGTTTAATACTGACCGATCAATGGTCAACCTAACCCTGAGCAGCTACTTCGTTACTTACGCCATCGGTCTTTTGTTCTGGGGGCCGCTCAGCGAAAAATTTGGTCGTAAGCCGATCCTATTAATTGGATTAGCGGGTTATATGGTCGCGAGCATATTGTGCGCGATGACCAATAGCATCGAACAGTTGATTGGTGCTCGTGTATTCCAAGCCTTTGCGGGCAGTGCCATCACCGTTATCGCGACTGCCATTGTAAAAGATCTTTACGACGGCCGAGAACGTGAAAAGATCATGGCGACTATCATGTCACTGGTGATCATCGCACCAATGGTTGCGCCTGTATTTGGTGCCTTTCTACTGAAAATTGCGTCTTGGCGAATGATGTTTGTCACGCTCGCCATTTTTGGTGCATTTGCGTCAGTATTAGCTTGCTGCTACCGAGAAACACTCGAAAACAAATACCAAGGTTCTATATTCCGCTCATGGGGAAGAATGGGCGTGGTCATGAAAAACCGCTCGTTCGTCAAGCTGCTAGTCATTTTCTCTATCATACCGATGGCGTTGATGGGCTTTCTTGCGGCGGGTTCTTATATCTACATCGATCACTTTGGATTGACCGAACAACAGTTTAGTTACGCGTTCGCATTCAATGCACTGTGCGCCTCATTTGGTCCAACAATTTACATGAAGTTGTCCTACCGAATGCCGGTTCAAAAGGTCATCTCAGGATGTTTTGCTTTATTAGCGCTTGCGGGAATCTTCACCCTAACCATTGGCGACCTGTCCCCTTGGTTCTTCATGTTCATCGCTGCACCAGCGACATTAATGGCGATCATCATGCGAGTACCGGGCACCAACTTGATGTTGAACCAACAAGATCATGACACGGGCTCTGCCGTCGCACTGATACAGTTCTTTAGCATGATTTGTGGCTCGCTTGGCATGGTGTTGGTTTCAATACGCCCAGAGTCACTAATTGAAAACCTAGGCTTTATTCAATTATCCGTCGGTACGCTAGGCGGCCTGATGTGGCTGATGGTAAGAAACAAAGAGTTCGTGACTAATAAGCTGAATTAGGCACATCCAAAATAGCTAAGTTTGTACTCAAACACGATTTAGGGCGTCCTCAATCGTGTTTGAGGTCTCGCCCTCACTGGCTTTAGCGCATATTGGCTCCAATCACCTCAATTGGAGTTAAACCATGAAATGGATACATTTACTGTTCACATCCCTACTTTTCCTTTGCGCTTCATCCATCGCTTCCGATGTCGGATTCACTCAAGTCACCTTAACTGACGATCCTAATCGCCCGCTAAACACTGCCATTTGGTATCCCACACAAGATTTATCAGACACAACCTTGATTGGCGATAACCCAGCCTTCATCGGTACGCAAGTCATCAAAGATGCTGACATTCAATCAGGCACTTTTCCAGTAGTACTGCTATCACACGGATACCGAGGAAACTGGCGAAACCAAAACTGGTTGGCGACCGAACTTGCGAGTCGTGGCTACATCGTAGCGGCCACTGACCATCCGGGAACCACTTCTTTCGACCAATCCCCGAAGCAAGCAGCGAAATGGTGGGAGAGACCACAAGATATGTCACGCATTCTGGACTACTTGTTATCCGAAACCCCGTGGAAGCAATTTGCTAACGCTGAAAATGTTACCGCAATCGGGCACTCTCTAGGTGGCTGGACTGTAATGCAACTGGCTGGAGCTAAATTGGATAGACCAACCTTTGAGGCTAATTGTTTGGTATACCCGAACTCACGAATTTGTGGACTCGCTGTGGAGTTAGGGTTATCCAAAGTCCAAGCCCAAGAGCCAAGCAATAAAGACCTTTCAGACCCTCGAATTCAACGTGTAGTTAGCCTTGATCTGGGGCTTGCTCGCAGCTTCTCAGTCGGCAGCTTAAATGACATTACAGTGCCAACCTTAATATTGGCGGCAGGGATTGATATTGGGGATCTACCTCAGGCATTAGAATCTGGCTACATTGCTGAGCACATGCCTCTTAATTTAAGACGTTATAAGGTCTATGAAAGCGCTACCCATTTCAGCTTCATTCAAAGTTGCAAACCTGGGGCAGTACCGATGCTTGAAGAAGAAGTGCCAGGCGATGGCATTATTTGCAAAGATGGCATCGGTACATCACGCGACCAGCTACATCAATTATTCTTAAACGACATCGTTAGCTTTCTGAATTGATAAACGGAAAGTAAACACACTCAATCTAACACTTTTGGCGAACTTCGATACTCACTCGGAGTTTGCCCAGTTATCCTTGAAAACTCGCGATTGAAATTGGACTTGGTCTGAAAGCCTGAACTAAGGAAGATATCAGTTATCGCTTCATCACTTTGCATCAGGAGAGTCTTAGCGTGCTCAATTCGATAGGCGTTAATCACCTTTGAAATGTTCTGGTGGTGAGTTTGATTAACCGCAGACGATATTTTTCGAGCTGGGATACCTAGCTTTCTCGCCACTCGATTCAGGGACAAATCTGGATCTTTGAACACCTGATGATCCTTCATTAACGCATCAAACTTAGCGACGATCTGCGTGACTTCTTCATCCACTTTTAAGCTTGTCGACGATGCCGAAGATACATCAATTGCTTCAGGATAATGGTTTGACGTTGTCAGTTCACTCTGCTGTTGGTTTTGTTCCTGAATTGGTGCAGTGCTAGTACTCACAACGACTACAGCCCCAACAATTGCGGGAATAAGAACTAGGTAACCAATAGACAGAATTAAGTCGGTGTGTTGTGCGTTAAGCAGCAAAATATCATACGAAATAATGCTATCCACGAGAGCCGAAAACAGTAAGGCTATACCTGCCGTACGCTCAGCATACAAAACATTCGATACATCACTCAGCCTGACGTGCTCTGGGAAGTTAAACGATGATTTCAACAACAAGCAGCCATAGCTGAGATATAGCGAGATCAACAATAGATCAATCGTTCCACCCCAAATATACGAATAAGAAAAGGAGCCAACCAGAACAACGACTGGGCCTAAGCAATGCAAAAGAGACAAAGGTTTACTTCGATGAGCTCCCGCAAAGCAGAGCCATGCAGCCACCGGTACACTTGCCCCTAGAACCGGTTGTAAGAAACGGAACAGCGCAATATCAAACGTCCAACGTAGCCCAACGACAGTAATCATCAACGCACACAACATAATAAACCAAAACGGTTTTTGGCTTGTTTGTGGGTAACGATATCGAAGCAAAACAGCCGTGATAAATAACAACAGAGCAGCAACAAATGGCAGGGGAATGGCGAGCATCAAAGTTCCATTTTAATAACAGAGTATATAGCGTCGATAGCTCAATAAGTATCGATGATAACTTGAACTCATGGTAATTCATTCGCCATATATAATAAAGGCTCCTATTAAGGAGCCTTCTTATCAAAATCAGTGATAACTAAGTTTGGTCAGTTGCTATTAAGCGTTAGCCACTTGACGCGCCGGGTGTTTGATAAACACAGCAACTACAGCCACGATTGCAAGTGCGAAACAGTAGTAAGAGTTAGACACGATCTCTAGAGGCGATAGGTTAAACACAGAGCCCAATAGCAATACCTGAGCACCATAAGGCAATACGCCTTGAATCACACACGAGAAAATATCCAATAAGCTTGCAGAGCGACGTGGCGATATATCGTTCTCTTCAGCTAATTGACGAGCAACACTACCAGACACAATGATTGCGACCGTGTTGTTTGCCGTACATAGGTTCACCATTGATACCAAGCCTGCAATGCCTAGCTCACTTGCGCGGCCATTCGCTTGCTTAGAGTGAGAAGAACCAAATGCACGAATCAAACCGCTCACTAAGTTAGTCAGAAACGCTAATCCACCTTGGCGACGCATCAACTCACTCAAACCACCAATCAGCATCGACAGTAAGAAGATCTCTTGCATGTTGCCAAAGCCTGCGTAGATGTCTTGAGCGTAATCCGTCAAGCCGTAGTTCTCAACAGAACCTAGGCTCACTCCACCCGCTAGCAAGATACCAATCGTCAACACAACGAATACATTCATGCCCGATACCGCAAGGATTAGGATAGTGATGTACGGTAGTACTTTCAGCCACTCGATTGGGCCTGTTTCAGGCACCTGAGTTGCCGTGCTGTTGAAAGCAAAGATAACAATCGCGATAAGAGCAGCAGGAAGTGCAATACGGATATTCTCTTTAAACTTATCTCTCATCTCACAGCCTTGCGAACGTGTCGCGGCAATCGTGGTATCGGAGATGATAGAAAGGTTGTCACCAAACATAGCGCCACTTAGCACCACGCCAGCAGTCAGAGGAATGCTCATGCCAGCTGAGTCAGCAATACCTAGCGCAACAGGGGCAACAGCAGCGATAGTACCCATAGATGTACCCATTGCGGTCGCAATGAACGCCGAAATAAGGAAGATGCCCGGTAGGATCATGCTCGTTGGGATAGCAGATAGACCAAGGTTTACCGTCGCGTCCACACCACCAGAAGCTTTAGCCACAGCAGCAAAAGCACCCGCCAATAGGTAGATCATACACATTGCAATAATGTCTTTGTGACCCACACCACCTAAGAACTGCTCAATCGCACGGTTCAATTTATCTTTGCTCAATAGCAGCGCTAACATCACGGCAGGCAGAGCCGCAATCGGTGCTGGAAGCTGATAGAAAGCAAAATCGACGCCTTGTAGCGACAGGTATGTACCCACGCCAATAAACAGCGCAAGGAAAACGATCAGAGGGATAAGCGCCACTGCCGAAGGGGCAATTACCGCGTTAGAATTTTTTGAATTGGACATGGAACGACAACACAATAGAACAGGAAGGAGAGCAGACTAATGTCACACTTAGAACCTGTCAACGTCTAGACGTCTAAACGCCCAATTCAATGCAAAGTAATAAGCACGCCATTGAACATCACATAATAGAAAAGGCTATTTACTCACCAGTAAATAGCCTTTTGAGAACAGATCATGTAAGCAGAAAACTTTATAACTTTTGTTTAAATATCACTTCATATTCGCCTAGCTCGTCATAACGTACTGTCGTTAGTTTATCGAATTCGACTTCAACAACACCACAATATGACCCGGTAATAATGGCCTCCCCCGCTTCGAAGCTAACACCGCGTTGAGTCATGGTGTTAATCAGCCAATAGATAGGAGTTTGTGGTAGTGAGTTTGGGTGCTTACCAGTGAAGGCTTGCACTTTCTCATCTTGAGTAATAGCAATCTCAAAGTTCGCCGCTGCAAAAGCGCTCTCTTTACTAAGCTCAGGGCCAAGAAACAAACCTTGATTAGCTAAGCCATCGGCCAACACTTCATAGAACTCTACGCCACTATCATCGGCAAAGCGGGATTGAATAAGCTCTAAAGCCATGCGACACGAACCGATAGCCTCATTAACTTGATCTTCAGTGTAACCATTGGAATTTGCTGGTAAAGGCTTGGCCAAGACAAAAGCAATTTCAGGTTCAATACGAACTACTCCGTTATCCGAAAAAGCCTCGCATTCAGAACCAAACTGAACGCTATCTTCGAAAATAGGCGCAACGATCAACTTCTCTTCGCTCAATGGCAACAGGCATTTCCAACCACCGACTTTACTGCGGTGAAGGTCAACCATTGATGCTTGAATGTGTAAAGAATCTTCAAGGTTGTTCGGGCGAAATTGATCACTCATTCGCGCTGCTTTCATACCAGCAACTCGGTAGCTTAGTAACTCTTTTGCCGCTTGTTTAAACTTACTTTGCATGTCTTATCACCCTGAAATTATAGGGCTTTATAATACTGAAATTTATAGCTTGTGGGTAGGCATCCAATTACAGTTTCCACCATGCCTGAACAGGTACGGGCTCTGAGATCACCAAACGCTCACCCATCACAGGGCTCACCATCTGTATATCTCGCTCTTTGCTTATCGCCAGTGCTTGTTCCATTGGATCTTGCCAATCGTGCATAGAAAGGTCGAAGGTACTGTTGTGGATTGGCATCATCACCTTACCTTGCAGATCAATGTGCGCCTGAACACTCTGCTCTGGGAACATATGAATATCCGCCCAAAGTGAGTTATACGCGCCCGTTTCAACCATGGTTAAATCAAACGGCCCAAAACGGTCGCCAATCTCTTTAAAGCCGCTGAAGTAACCAGAGTCACCACTAAAGAAGACTTTCTTGTCTGAAGCCTTAATAACCCAACTCCCCCACAGTGTTTGGTCACGGTCAAGCAAGCCACGTCCAGAGAAGTGCTGTGTCGGCGTTAACGTGAACTCAATGTCTGAGGCCGTTGCCGATTCCCACCAGTTCAATTCGATGATCTTCCCTTTATCCACGCCCCACTTTTCCAATAGTGCGCCCACTCTTAATGGCACTAGGAACGTACCCACTTTGTCGGCGAGCACCTTAACGGCACCTTTGTCTAAATGGTCGTAATGATCGTGGCTGATCACCACCACATCAATATCGGGTAGGTCTTGAAGTGTGATTGGTGTCGGATGAAAACGCTTTGGCCCCATCCATTGCACGGGTGATGCACGATCACTGAACACAGGGTCAGTCATCACTAACTTGCCATCCAGCTTCATCATCACGCTTGAGTGACCTAAGCGGTAAGCAACGTCGTCTTGCTCTTCGATCAATTGCTCAGCTGTCATTGGAATCAAAGGTAATGCAGCGCGCGGCACTGGCTCATTCCTTTCCACTGTCACATATGCTTTCAAGATTGAAAAAATATCAGACATACCCGATTTGTATTCCAGCTCACTGTTAACAAACCTCTTCGGAAGCTTATCTAGATTGTCATTTGATTTTGAACCTGTGCTTACGATAGCGACCACGGCAAGTACTCCTAAAATCGGTAATAGATATTTTTTCATTGGTATCTCTTCATCGGTTGGGATAGACCCAACACATAAACTACACCGATTAGTTTACATGCCAAAGCAAAAAAGTAAACCAATGAGTGTAACTTTTAATTTATCTAGACGTAAGCGTGTCAAAGTCGATTTTGGAAAAACCAACTTTGGCAACGAGTTAACTTAGTTATTTAGTTAGGAAGAAAGGTTAATCAGCAGACCATACATTCTTGAAATCTGGCCATCCCCAGTTGGTGATGGCTACGTTTTTCAAAATACCTTGGAAACGCACGGTTTGTAGATGGTGGAACATAGGCACTAGCCAATAATCAGAAATCAACGTGGATGCAACGGGCTCCAACTCTGCCAAGTAATTCGGCAGTTCAACCGAGGCTTTATGATGATCTAAGCGCTGTTTGAGCCAATCACTGTTCATCTCACCTAGTGCCGAGTGCAAAACAGGGTCATTCATCAACCACGAGAACAGTGAAGATGGCGCATTGTCGTCTAGGTTCAAGTTACACAGCACCAAGTCTTCTTTTAAATCGCCACTTTGAGAGAGCTGCGCCAGTTCGCGAAAGCTATAAGTATTCACCTCCACTTCCACGCCATATCGCTTGAGTATGTCTGACACGCAGATAGCACATCGATGCAACGCATAATAGTCATAAACCGCAATACTCATCTTTTTCGGCAATTGTGTTTCTTTCGAAGGCGTTCGATACAATTTCTGCCAACTTGGTAGTATATTTTGAGCAAAAGAGACGCTGAACAAACCTTGATTTTGTTCCAATTGAGACAAGATATCTTGTGGATTAGCAAGCCCTGAAACGTACTTGCGTTGTTCGTCGCTTAACGGGTTCGCCGCTGAGTTCTGATTGAAAAGGATAAACAAACACCCATCCTCAACTCGGCTACGAAGGCCATCAGTTTCAGCCGACACCAGCTTCGCGTCGCTTTTTCCGAGTTGATGAAAACAAGACGAGTCTTCATAAGGTGACACCTGCATTTGGCTGTCATCAAAGCGAGCACTGCCCGTCATCGACTCTTCGAATTGCCAAATAGTCACCTCATCCGTTAGAGAGCGGCAACCATAATAGTGTTCAAATGCGGCAAGCTTGATGCGTTCGTTATTGGTCTCAACCACTTTGAAAGGGCCGGTTCCAATCACGGCATGAGACACAGAATTCAATGGCGATGGCTCACGAGTCACTTGCGCAGCAGGTTGAATCGAATACTTAACGCCAGCCAATAAGCCCGCGAAGCCAGTGTCTGCTTTGGTCAATTGGAAGCTGATCCTTAACGGCTGTTCACTGTAAACCAAAGCAACATGGGCTAACTCTGTCTGATAGAAAGGTAGCGGTTGTAAGGCGGTAAACAACGATACGAGCTGCTTGGCGTCAACGGGTTGCCCATCGTGAAAGGTTAGGCCTGGGCGCAAATAGAAAGTCCAAACTAATTTTTCAGCATCATATTCCCAATGGTGCGCCAGTTCAGGCTTCAACTTGCCCTTGCCATTACAAGTGACTAAGCAACTGAACACTTGCCTGATCAAAAATCGTTCGCTACTGCGGTGAATATGATGCGGGAATAGGTCTTCAAACTTACGTTTATAGGTTAATTGAACGTGCAGCAGCCCTTCACGCATCGTCGCGCCAGAGGTTTCTTGGAGGAGAGAGCCAAATATCGCGCGGTCGTTGTCTAAAATTGAGAGTGCTTTTTCGTATTTGCCCTGCTCTATCAGTTTACTAGCAACATGTTGAGTCAATTCTTGATTGCTAAAACGTAAAGTCAGATTAGAACGTTGATTCCTGCCGACTTTTGGCTCCCACACCAACCATTCAGCCTGATGCATCTTGCCTAACAAAGTTCGTGCATGGCGCAAGCTGGTGAACAGCTTGTCTGCCACCTCAGTTAAGGTAACCGAATGTGAGAGGTTAGGCTCAAACGAATCTAGCCTTGTGTAGTAACGCATCATGTTTAGATCAGACAAATAATGAACCTTTTTAGAAACAACCCTTCCTGATTAATCCCATTATAAAACACATCAGCCAAAAAGTAGCGCTAAAAGACAAAAACAGGAACAACTTAGTAAAAAGCCATCTGTTTATTACTTCCTATTAAATAACCATAATTAATGGGTCAACAAGGAACTTTGAGTTCCCACCAAAGCCTAATACAAGAGAAGTAATCATCATGAGAAAATACTATCTTAATAAGCTTAAAAGCACCTGTAGCAAGCTCGAAAGAGAAGCACTACGAACACTTATAGAGCTATGTAACTGGCGTTATTAGTACACTTTTAAGCACCGAGTTAACGCGAGTTGAGTACAACCTAATAGGCTCCTACCCCCAATATGAGTTAGGTCTCAACTCGCTTTTCTATTCAAAACGCCCTCTCAACCTAGTTGTACCAATCGCTCACACATTCGATAAATTTCTGTTGTCGACTCGACAAATTTAATTCGTTTTCTTAGTTAAACGAAAAGCCTTAAGGTTCGCCCCGAAGCAAGCAAAGAGCCTCAGAAAAACTGAAAGCTCAGCTAACAACTCATTTATTTGCAGTTACCAATCAGGTATTAACTAAGGAAACGCCATGCGTATCGCAATTCTTTCTCGCAACGAAAACCTATACTCTACTTCTCGCTTAAAAGCGGCTGGAGAAGCTCGTGGTCACCAGGTCGATGTTATCGACACGCTGCACTGTGATATAGATATCGCGAGTAACAATCCGAAGATTCGCTACATGGGTGAAGAGCTACCTCAATACGATGCTGTTATTCCACGTATTGGCGCTTCCATTACCTTTTACGGCACTGCGGTTGTTCGCCAATTCGAAATGATGGGCACTTTTTGTATCAATGAGTCAGTAGCTATCAGTCGTTCTCGCGACAAACTGCGCTCACTACAACTGTTGTCTCGTAAAGGTATTGGCTTACCAAAAACAGGTTTCGCTAGCCGCCCAGACAAGATTCAAGACTTGATCAAAAACGTAGGTGGCGCGCCACTGGTTATCAAGCTTCTTGAAGGTACTCAAGGCATTGGTGTAGTTCTAGCAGAAACAAACAAAGCAGCTGAAAGCGTTATCGAAGCATTCATGGGCCTAAAAGCGAACATCTTGGTTCAAGAGTTCATTGAAGAAGCTAATGGCGCAGACATCCGTTGTTTTGTTGTGGGTAACAAGGTTATTGCAGCAATGAAACGTCAAGCTGGTGAGGGTGAATTCCGCTCTAACCTGCACCGTGGCGGTACAGCTCAATTGGTTAAACTAACCAAAGAAGAGCGCGCTACAGCGATCAATGCAGCTAAAATCATGGGGTTAAACCTATGTGGTGTCGATATTCTACAATCTAAGAATGGCCCTGTTGTAATGGAAGTGAACTCTTCTCCAGGCCTAGAAGGTATCGAGAAATCAACAGGTAAAGATGTAGCAGACATGATTTTCGAGTTCATTGAAAAAAATGCAAAACCAAACGCTAACCGTACTCGTGGCAAAGGCTGATTAAACGCCGTTTACTCATGATTGGAAAAAACATGAACAATAAAATGATCATAGGGAATACAGAAGCACTTTGCTTACCAGAGTTAGGGATAACTGGACTACATACACGTGTTGATACAGGGGCTCAAACCTCTTCTCTGCACGTAGACAATCTACTATGTGTAAAAACAGACGGTGAAAACTTCGTTGAGTTCGATCTTCACCCAGACGTTTACCACCTAGAAGAGACAGTGCGCTGCAAGGCGAAGCTGAAAACAAGTAAAAGAATCAAATCATCGAACGGCGAAGTTGAACACCGTTGTGTGATTGAAACCATGCTAAAAATTGGCGGTCAGGAATGGCCTATCGATATCACACTAAGCAACCGTCAGGATATGACTTATATGATGCTGCTTGGTCGTCAAGGCATGAGTGACAAAGTGATTGTTGACCCAGCGGGCGAATTTCTAATTTCCCACTAATTGAACTGCTCCACAGCTCAAATAGTGAGTCAACAACGCACACTAATAAAGGCCAGTCTTTGAGACTGGCCTTTATTATTTATGGCGATTCTTTTTATCGTTAAACCCAAATCGCCAAACAGATTTTAGCAAACCTCTGAGTTTAATCTTAGTCACTCGCCAATGTGTTACTGGCCTTCTTGGCGCACTCATCAACAGATGTTCAAACGCTTGCTCACTCAAATTCACTTGTCCCCCATGCGCCACCAGCAAGGTGTCGAGCTGCATGTTATAAATACGGGATACCGACTCTCGATACTTATTGGGATGAAAAATTGGGAAAGGCGGAATCAGCTTCTTTTTGACCTCGACCATTAAATCCGCCACATAGGCGACACTGTGTGATGGGCAATAGACGGAAAGATCTCTGTCGGTATGGCCTGGCGTTTCCAGAACCAACCAGTCATCAAAACCCGGAATGCTGTCTCCATCCGACAGCTTGTAGTCCGGCTTTAACTTTCTTGAATACCATAGATTTGCTTTAGGCCTGCCCAATCGATTCGCCATCCATCGTGCCAACGCCAGATCGGTCAAATGCATCAATATACCATCGATGCCGTGGTACCAGTCTTTGTCTCGATCTGCTGCCACCAAATTACAATTCGTGAGCTTTCTGAGCTTGTGTGCTGCCCCTGCGTGGTCTGGATGCATGTGCGTAACCACAACCGTATGTAGATCAGCAAAATCACGCATAAGCCCTGTTTCGATGAAAGCCTTCAAATGCGGGATGTCGGCTCGACACGCACCATCAAGCAAGAGCAACCTGTCAGGGTACTCTACGAGATACATGTCTTGGATATAGCCTTTGATGGTATGAAGTTGCAAATCCACTCCTTGTGATAAAACAACTGGTCAGACCTATACAATAGCAAACCCACCATCAATTGTGATCATTTTGTTAAAAGCAACAATCTAAAACCGGATAGAGAACTCGAATCAAGATTTCCATTGGTATCCACTCAATTACTCAAATCCAACGTTACTCAAAACCAATGTTACTCAAAACCAATTTAACTCAGAATAATGAGGGCACATTCCAAAGATGACCATCAATTTCATCCGATATTTTTCAGCATTATCGAATGCTCACATCACCGAAAACCTTGCTCAACAAGCCTTGCGCTTTAAGCACTGAGCATCATTTGTCGTGACGACAAAACATGTGATTTGGTGACCTGAGTTATTCGGACTATATATGCGCCTCTAATTTATTGTCTGAGTGCTGTACATGAACCAACTTATCGATGCTCTTTCTACCCAAGGTTACTTTGTTTGGGATGACTTCTTAACTCACGAAGAAGTAGTGGCATTGAGGGATTGCATTCCAGAGAACTGGAAAAAGGCTAGGATCGGCCGTAACGATGATGTAGCACGAGAAGCAACGATTCGTAGTGACAAAATTCAGTGGGTACGCCGTGATATGGGCGAACCCGCATCTCTGTTCCTAGACAAAATGGAACAAATTCGTTTAGAAGCAAACAGAGCGTTCTTTTTGGGTCTGTTCGAGTACGAAGCGCACTTTGCTAAATACGAAAAAGGTGACTTTTACCAGAAGCACTTAGACTGCTTTAAAGGTAATGAAAACCGCCGCCTAACCACTGTGTTCTACATGAATGACGAATGGTCTGAGGAAGACGCAGGGGAGCTCGTGGTTTACGATCTAAAAGACAACCACATTGCGACCATTCCACCAAAGTCAGGCCGCTTATTTGTGTTCTTGTCTGAACAGTTCCCACACGAAGTGTTACCAACCAACACAGAGCGATTCAGTATCGCAGGTTGGTTCCGTATTAACGGCGTGAAAGACAACCAATTAGACATCGCGCACTAAAACTGTATCCACATCGAACCTTATTCTTAGCCTCTCCATCGAGAGGCTTTTTTTTGGTCAGAAAAACGTCTTGAAAGCCAAATACATCAAATCCATCAATAACTTTTCTCTTAAATAAAATCGAAATGAATCTTTCACATCAGTGAAACGCTTTAGCCACGTAAGTGAAATATACCCTGTTCAAGATAGCTTCAAACGATACCCCTACCGTCTCGTTAATACTCAAATTCAATACCTCTACATCGATTTCATCCAAAAGGAAAAGAAGATGAATAAGCTAATTTTGGCAGGCGTTCTTTCTGCGACAGCAGCAATGCCGGCGTTCGCAACGACTCAAGTTACTTGGTGGCACGCAATGGGCGGCCAACTTGGAGAAAACGTCAATAAGATTGCGACTGACTTTAATGCGTCACAAGATGATTACAAGATCACGCCAATCTATAAAGGTTCATACACAGAGACCTTAACAGCGGGTATCGCAGCATATCGAGCTGGCGAAGCTCCTAACATTCTACAAGTCTTCGATGCCGGTGCTGCAACCATCATGAACGCTAAAGGTGTCGCGAAACCGGTACAGGATATTCTGGTTGAATCGGGCTACAACTTTAATTCGAATGATTACCTAGCGGGCGTTCGTAACTTCTATGCCGACAACCAAGGCAAGATGGTTGGTATGCCTTTCAACAGTTCGACGCCGGTTCTTTACTACAACAAAGACCTTCTCGCAGAAGTGGGAGCCGAAGCGCCTAAGACTTATGAAGAACTCGAAGTGGTTGCTAAGAAACTGAAGGCCGAAGGACACATCGCGTTTTCTCAATCTCTGACGCCGTGGATCATGTTTGAAAACTTTAAGTCTCGCCACAATCTACCGGTCGCGGACCAAAACAACGGCTACGATGGCTTGTCCACTAAGATCATGTTCAACACCAAAGACATGATGATGCACGTTAGCAAGATGAAAGAGTGGTCAGATCTAGGTTACTACAAGTATTACGGCAGCGACTGGGACGCGAACCAAACACCTTTCGAGCGCCAAGAAGTGGCGATGTGGATGGGTTCTTCAGGTTCATTCGGTGGTTTACGTAACCGCGTACCTTTTGAGTTAGGCACAACTTACCTTCCATACTGGAAATCAGTTAACCCAGATGCTGGCTTAACCTTCATTGGTGGTGCAGCTCTGTTTGCACTCAATGGCCATGACCAACAACAAGACAAAGGTGTGGCAGCATTCTTTGACTACCTGACTAAGCCTGAAACTCAAGTGTACTGGCACAAAACAACAGGCTATGTACCTGTAACAACCGCTGCATATGAACTAGCGAAAGAGTCTGGTTACTACAAAGAACAGCCAGACGCGGAAGTGGGCGTAAAGCAGCTAAGCCTTAAATCGGGCGAGTGGACTAAAGGCTACCGCCTAGGTTATTACCCGCAGATCCGTGAAGTGATGCACCGTGAGTTCGATAACATCTTCGCAGGCCGCTCTAGTGTCGAGAGCAGCCTAGACAAGGTCGAAGATGAGAGCAGCAAACTACTAAAGCGCTTCGCTCGAACGATGAACTAGATCGGTTAATAACTAGATCGGTTAATAACTAGATCGATCAGTAAACTGGATCGATTAATGAAACGAAACTGTTCACAAGCTTAAGGCTTAACGAATCAGAGCCGTTCATCACTCCTCACTACTTGTCACTGCGTCGCTAAAAAACGCTATGGCAAGGCGTGAGGAGACTCTTCCCTAGCGCCATTTCTTGCTCCAACAATGATAACTCAACGGGATGCATACCTTGATATCGCGCTAGTGGTAACAGCCGCTCATAGTGGCCACTGTAATTATTTTTAGGGATTACCCTGTGGAACGACGTCAACAATTCTTTCACTCTCCGCTGCCTTACCTATTTTTGGCACCTCAGATACTCATCATTGCGGTTTTCTTTATCTACCCAGCGGCAAAGGCGGTTTACCTTTCATTTATGCTGGAAGACCCTTGGGGAACCTCATCGATATTCGTATGGTTTGAGAACTACCAAATGCTATTCGAATCGAGCGAGTACCTGAACTCGATTGGATTTACCTTGATGTTCGCGATTGTGGTCTCTTTCCTTTCGCTTGCCTTAGCTCTGCTGCTCGCGGTGAAAGCTGACAATATCATTCATGGACAAGGCGTATACAAAGTCACACTCACTTGGGTTTATGCGGTCGCACCCGCGATAGCAGGCGTTATCGGCGCTTTCTTGTTTAACCCGCACATTGGTGTATTTACCGAGTTATTTTCCGTTGTGGGTTGGGACTTCAGCTTTCAAACCAATCCTGTTGATGCCACGTTTGCTCTGATTTTGGTGTCCGTGTGGAAACAGGTTTCGGTGAATTTCATCTACTTTCTGGCGGGACTCCAATCAATCTCTTACGCCGTAAAAGAAGCGGCGATGTTGGATTGTGTCAGTGACTCAAAACGTTTCTGGACCATCACTTTCCCACTACTCGCACCTACAGGCTTCTTTCTTCTGGTCATCAACCTCACCTACTCGTTCTTTGAAACCTTTGGCGTGATAGACACCATGACCAATGGCGGCCCAGGTGGCAGCACAACGTCGTTGGTGTACAAGGTCTATCGAGACGGGTTTGTTGGCGCAGATTTAGGCGGCAGCTCTGCTCAGTCAGTTGTGTTGTTGCTACTGGTACTCACTCTTACATTTATCCAGTTTCGCGTTGTAGAAAAGCGTGTTCATTACTAGCCCACGGCAGCTAGGTTTTAACGCGACAGGAGTTATTTATGAAAAGTAATAAGGTCTCTGACCACCTAATTTTAATTGCTGGGATGCTGTTTATGTTGGTCCCTATCTGGCTAATCTTCGCTAGTTCTACGCATAACCCAAACACCATTGTCAGCGAAGGTCTGCAATGGCTACCGGGCGATAACTTTACGGCCATTTATAGCGAAGCTTGGAACAAAAGCATGGGCTTTAGTGGCGAAGTCACCGCCAGTAAAATGATCACCAACTCGATGATCATGGGGCTAGGTTTTGCGATCGGTAAGATCATCATTTCGATGATGGCCGCGTTTGCTTTGGTCTACTTTAGACTCCCTTACGCCACGGCGTGGTTTTGGCTGATCTTCGTGACGCTGTTACTGCCATTAGAGGTTCGTATTATCCCTTCCTATGAAGTTGTCGCTGGGCTTGGTCTTCTTAATAGCTATACAGGGTTGATTCTGCCTTTGATCGCATCAGCCACCGCGACGTTCTTTTTTAGGCAATTCTTTAAAACCATCCCCGATGAATTGTTAGAAGCCGCACAGTTAGATAACGCAGGTCCATTTCGATTCTTTGTCGATATCTTGCTGCCTCTATCTAAAACCATGATCGCCGCGATTTTCATCATCATGTTTGTGGTGGGTTGGAACCAATACTTATGGCCGATCATGATGACCACCGACGAAGGCTACAACACCATCGTGATGGGCATCAAACAAGTACTCAATAATATCAATGAAACCAGTTTACCGCGCTATGACTATGCTTTCGCCATGGTGATTTTAGCCATGTTGCCACCCGTACTAGTGGTGGTTGTATTTCAGCGTTGGTTTGTAAAAGGGCTAGTAGAAAGTGAAAAATAATAACGACACAACTCAAATGAACAATAACCGCATTCAATCACTCGATGAGTATAAGACGACTCACCTGCCTTCTCACCAAGCTATCCACAAAAATACAGAGGACACCCCGATGCCAAAGCTAAAACAAACGTTAGCGCACAACCAAGCCATTCACGATCGTACGCGCAAAGCTCCCATCATGCTGGGTATCAAAAACTTGGTAAAGACGTATGAAAACGGCCATCAAGCCGTCAAAGGAGTCTCGCTTGATATCGATGAGGGTGAGTTCCTTGTTTTGGTGGGTCCTTCTGGTTGTGGCAAGTCTTCTATCCTACGTTCCATTGCGGGTTTGGAAAGCATTTCTGGTGGCGAGATTCACTTAAGTGGTCGTCGTGTTGATACAGAGAAACCAGCCCTGCGTGATATCGCGATGGTCTTCCAGAATTACGCGCTCTACCCGCACATGTCGGTTTACAAAAACCTCGCTTATGGCTTAAAGAACCGAGGTGTTAGTCAGCACCTTATTGAAGATAAAATTGAGAAAGTCGCCAAAACACTCAAAATCGAAGAATACCTAGACCGCAAGCCAGCCAAGCTTTCGGGTGGTCAACGTCAACGTGTTGCTATGGGACGAGCGATCGTTCGCGATCCACAACTTTTTCTGTTTGACGAACCTTTGTCTAACCTAGATGCCTCACTGCGTGCTCACATGAGATTAGAGATCAAAAAACTGCAACGCGAACTTGGCGTGACCAGTGTTTACGTGACTCATGACCAAGTCGAAGCCATGACACTGGCTGATAGAATCGTGGTGCTCAACAAAGGCCAGATAGAGCAAGTCGGGACGCCACGAGAGGTCTACCACCAGCCAGCCAGTACTTTTGTGGCGAGCTTCATTGGCAGCCCAGCGATGAATTTTTTACCAGCAACACTCGATGACGGATACCTTGAGATTGGTGATCAGCAAATGTACTTACCCGAGTACGCCCACGTAAAAAATACAGCCATCACACTTGGTATTCGTCCAGAGCACTCTGAAATTGGTTCAGAATTGATGATGAATACCTTGCCTCTTGAACTGCGTATCAGTGTGGTTGAGCCTTTGGGTCCAAATCAATTGGTTCATGGTCTGGTGAACGAGCAGCCCTTCATTGCAGTAACACCCGAAACGACACTGTGCCAAGCCGTCCCCCTAGGGCTAAGAATCGATAAATCCAACCTGCATATTTTTGACAATCATGGCAAACGCATTCACCCAAATAATTTTACATCACAGGAGCCACACGAAGATACGACAAGCTTAACGACGGCTCTCGCTTAATCGAGTACACTGATATTTAATGCGTTTTTACGGTGCGTCTTTAAGAAGGATTAATTATGTCGTCTATCATCGTAGGTCATCGGGGTGTAGCAGGTACTCACCCAGAAAATACCAAAGCAAGCATTGAACAAGCGGCGAAACTCGGTTTGAAATGGATTGAAGTTGATATTCAGCCCACTCAGGATGATCAACTTGTGGTTTGTCACGACCACACGCTTGAGCGCTGCAGCGATGGCAAGGGTCGTGTCGACGAACATACCCTTGCAGAACTGCGTCAGCTTGACTTTGGCAGTTGGAAGTCGGAGCAGTTCGCGGGTGAGAAAATACTGACGCTGGAAGAGTTGCTCGCGCTTGTTGAGCAGTATGCTCTCAGCGTCAACCTAGAGGTCAAAGTCGATAGCCGACATCAAGCACCTCATGTCGTTGATTTGCTGCACACCGAGTTGATTCATTCAAATCTAGACACCGACAGAGTTTTGCTTTCAAGCTTCAGCCATCAAGTCGTTGCTGAAATGGCTCGTCATTTGCCTAGATACCGTGTCGGTGTGATCACAGAGCAACTGACTCAAGATGATCTTATGCTGATTGATGAGGTTAAAGCGTTCAGCTGTCACATGAACTACGAGCATCTGAAGCAGAGCGATCTTGATACACTTGGTGAAGCAAACATTCAAACATGGTGCTACACCGTCAATGATCCGTCTCGCTTCAAATTTCTCTCAAAAGTAGATGCTGTATTTACTGATTTTCCGAATCAGTTCAATCCTATAAATTGAGCTCGTAAATACCGCAAAAATAGCCCCGATAAACTTTAAATAAACTCCCGGGATGCCTTAAAATTAATTCTCGGGAAACCATTAAATTAAGTAGCAAACACAAGTGAGTAGGAGTACATTCCGCTACTCACTTGGTTTCATCGCTCGCTCTATTTAGACAGCTTCATTGGTTACTTAATTTATGGATCTCATTTTTAGTCCAACCTTCCCAATTTTGGGTGCTATCTTCATTTTTGCCGCTATTGTTCGTGGCTTCTCAGGTTTCGGTTTTACCTTAGTGGCACTGCCATTGAGTGCGTTATTCGTGCCTGTTATCGAACTGGTTCCCGTTTTCATGCTGATCGACCTGTTAGGCAATATCCAATTGCTGCCGAAGGTTAAACATCACGTAAATTGGCGATGGGTTTCAAAGGTATTCATCCCTTGTTTGGCCTTCACGCCCGTCGGCTTGCTGTTACTCAAATCCGTTAGCCAAGACACGATCATCTTGATCATCAGTGCCTTCATTTTTGCGTCAGCAATCATGATCTACAAAGGGTTCCAATACAAAAGCGAACCTAGATTTGCTCCCTATATTCTAGGCAGCCTTGCGGGGATAATGAATGGCGCAGCTTCCATGTCTGGCCCTCCGGTTGGCACGCATGCATTGGCAAGTCCTGTCGCACCACACATTGCCAGAGCAGGCCTGATTGCGTTCTTTGTACTAGCTGATTCCAGCGCCTTTGTTACGGCTTCTATCGCAGGGTTAGTCGATCGTGATGTGGTCTGGCTTACTCTAGCACTCTTACCAAGCAGCATGTTTGGCGGTTATGTGGGTTCTAAACTATTCGAGAGATTTGGTGGAGCGAAGTTTAAGCCAGTCACCATTGCGTTGCTGATCGTAATTGCGATATTCAGTGCAGGTCGAGTCATACTGTAACTGACTTTAGCGGTTAATTTCGGAAGTTGGTTTCACGAATTGACTGCGCTAATTGCCTGCGCGAATAGATTCCGAAAGTGACTAAGAAAATGGGGAACCAATGACTACCATTCGATATGGATAGGGGTACCCATTTTTACAAGTTGGAGAAACTCATCCATATCTTGATTGGTTAATGCGATACAGCCATCCGTCCAATCAAAGCTTTGAATAAAGCTCGGTGAACGGCGCTCACCATTTTTAATACCGTGGATCTTGATGTTCCCTCCAGGGTCGACATCATTTTCTTCAGCCCACTGCATATCCGAAGGTTGCGGGTAGCTGATATGCACCGAGCGGTGAAAATCCGATTCTTCCATCACATAATCGAGCTGGTATTCCCCTTCAGGTGTTCGGTTGTCTCCTTCAAAACGTTTATGCCCTTTCGGTTGTTTCCCTAACGCAATACGAAACTCTTGAATGACCTCATCACCCTTAAGTAGGTACATTCTACGTTTCGATTTATCAACTTTGACTAAAGTAACCACTTGCGACAGAGAGTCTGCCTCAGAAAAGGGACCGGTTAGAGTGTAAGACTGTTGAGAAGAGCTTTGAGGGGGACGTTTAGATGAACCTTGAGACAGCTGGGCAACTTGTTCGCCAGAGTTACTGCTAAGAACATCATCCACAATAATCACATGTTTGGAATTTGAGATCACTGAAGAGGTTGAGTTAGAGGAAGACGTTGAGACACGCTGAGAGTGAGCCGGTTTCGACTCGAATACAATGGTTTCGATTGCCGTCGCGTCAGAAATTATCTTTTCAACCACAACCTTTTCAGCTTGCACACTCGAAGCTACAAACAGTAAACACAGTGATAAAGGCAAAAATAGGCGCACCTTTAGTTCTCCTCAAAGCGCATGGACATGGTTCGTGATTGAGTTTCCATGCCTAACGATTCATAGAAACCCTTAGCTTGCTGATTAAACTCCATCACTTCTAACCTAAGCTCAATAGCACCACTCGCTTGCGCCCACTGATTAAACGACTTCATCAACGCTTTGCCGACGCCTTGGCTCTGAACCTGATCGTTTACCACAATCGTATTCACTCGCGCTATTTTGTGAGACTGAATGAAGCTTACCCCTTTATTCTGCGTTACCTTCCCCACCAAGAAACCAACAACCTGTTGAGCGTCAACCGCAACTAAGAAAGTGCCAACCGGATCAAGCATCAATCCCAACCAATATTCTTCACTATCAGCTAAGCCATGAGAAGCGGGAGCAAATACCATAGGGGCACCAAGATGATGTTGACGATTTATTTGCATAGAGAGCTCTAAGATCGAGCTAATATCAGTTACCTTAGCGTTCCGGATTTGCATATCACTACCTTTTTAAATTCAATAACACCTTAGCAAAAATAGCTTAGCTGTGCACCGTCCTACTCTTTTAACAAAACTTTCGAGCTAGAGCTTGATACCACTAATTACATGACACGATAACGAAGAACAGCTCCCAATTGGGAGCTGTTCTTATAGGCTTTGTTGCGTAATTAAATTTAAAGATAGAACAACCCCGTTTCGCGTATTTCT
>NZ_JBFSUD010000023.1:0-62753 GCF_041467175.1 Vibrio sp. 10N.247.310.24 | reverse complement strand
GTATGGCTAAGGTGTTCAGAGTTTCTCGAAGTGGGTTTTATTATTGGGTTGAGAACCGCCACAAGGCGATTCAACGTGAGACAGAGCGCCAAAAGTTTGATACCAAGGTAAAAGAAGCCTTTGACGTTAGCAAAGAGCGAGATGGCTCAAGACGTATTCAGAAAGAACTGGCAGAGAGCGGTGATAACCATAATGTTAAGACCATTGCCGCCAGTATGAAACGTCAGGATTTAGTAGCGAAAGCAGCTCGCAAGTTTAAGTGTACAACGGACAGTAAGCATAAAATGCCCGTTGCTCCGAACTTGCTCGCTCAAGATTTTAACGCAACGGCTCCGAATCAAAAATGGGCAGGAGACATCACTTATGTTGCCACAAGCGAAGGCTGGCTGTACTTAGCTGTCATTATTGACCTTTATTCAAGGCAAGTTATTGGTTGGTCTATGGATACGAGAATGACGGCCTCACTGGTCTGTGATGCTTTGTCGATGGCTTTATTCCGTCGAGGGTTCCCTGAGCATGTCATAACTCATAGCGATCGAGGTAGTCAGTACTGTTCGAAAGACTATCGAGACCTCATAAGCACTTATAATTTAAAACAAAGTATGAGTAGAAAAGGGAACTGTTGGGATAACGCATGTGTTGAGAGCTTCTTCCATTCACTGAAAGTTGAAGCAATTCAATATGAGCCAATTATGACGAGAGAGCAGATGCGCCAAACGATCTTCGAGTACATAGAAGTTGATTATAATCGAACGAGAAGGCACAGTGCTCTTGGGTACCTAAGCCCAATGAACTTTGAAAAGCGAAATGTCGCTTAGCTAAGTGTCCAGTCTGACTGGAGCAGATCAACCCGCGTAATTCATATCGTGGAATATTGCCCATCAGAGAGTAGAGAGACCGTCTAATTATGAACTATTTTTGTCTCGTCATTATAGATAGGATATAACAATTTCATATAAAAAAACTAATTCAATGAGAAATTGCTATATAAAAACTATTGAAATAATTGTTCGTAAACACTATAAAAAACCTTGAAAAGGTTGTCTTATCAAGAGGCCTTTTCATCACTCTTGTTTTTATTTTGTATTGCTTCTTATGGAGGATATATTATGAGCTCAATTGACCTATCTCCACTATACCGTAGTAGTGTTGGGTTTGACCGTCTAGCATCATTAATTGATCATGCCATGACCAGTGAAACTGCTATCAACGGTTACCCACCATATAACATTGAAGTTCTAAAAGAGAATCGCTATGCCATCACCCTGGCCGTAGCCGGATTTACTCAGGAAGAGCTTGATATTCAAGTAGAAAAGAGCGTGCTAAGTGTACGTGGGCAAAAATGTGCTGATAAAGAAAATAAATATCTGTATCAGGGTATCGCCAATCGTACATTCGAACGTAAGTTCAACTTAGCTGATTATGTTGAAGTTACGGATGCAGATCTTTCTAACGGATTGTTAACTATTACTCTGGTGAAAGAGATACCTGAAGCTATGAAGCCTAAGTCCATCACTATCAATAAAAACTGTGATGTATTAGAGCATAAGGCTGAAGAGACAAGCACCAAAGATAATAAAGCTGCTAAAGGAGAATGATAGTGTGAAAGCACATTATCATTTTTGAAAGGGGAACGGCTCCCAATCGGGAGCTGTTCTTGTGTCTAAATCTGGGTTCACAATATCCCTATCTGGCAGGGTAGTTGTCACTGTTAAAATTTAACCAGTTTGGGCGATAAAGAGTAATTGTGTCTCGTATCTCAGTAGAAAGAAAAGAAGCTATATTGAAGAAGCTGTTGCCTCCCTATTCGATGTCAGTTAAAGAAGTGTCCGAAGAGGAAGGAATTAGCACTGCGACCCTGTATTATTGGCGCCCGCAACTCAGAAGTTCAGGAGCCACCGTGCCAAAGAGCAACACTTCATCAGAGCAGTGGTCTGCTCAAACTAAACTCGCCATTGTCGCTGAAACCTATTCAATGACCGAAAATTAACTGCTCAAGTTGGTGGACTTAAAGAGGCTATTAGTTCTTATTTTGAGCCGGAAACACAGAAACAAAGCTCGAGCGAGCATTCTGTCAGGACGATTGCTGTTAGTTCTGAAACTGATAATGATTTAGGTATTAGAAGTGGTTCAGCTAAGGATAATAGTAAGAAAACAGCACTGGATTCGGTGAGTTACTTGTCTACACGAGTAACAGCGAATTTAACACCATCACTATCTAGTGAAACAATAAATAAGCTACAAGATGCGCTAAGCGAAGGCAATATTTCATTTAAATTTATTCAGAATATCGCCTTGAATAAAGGGGATCTGAGTCTAGTTCGTGAACTGGCGCTTTCTACTGTCCCTAAACAAGAGAAAAATTATTCAGGGCATCTAGGATTAATAGTGGACTCACTTTCACACAAACGTCCAAATGTAAGCGCCACTATGCAAGGTTTACAAGGTTTTATTGATACATCGGCCTTGCAATGGCATGAAAAAACGGCAAAAAAACCTGAAGACGCGCTTGATGCGAATGCTCATGCTCGTTTTGATGGGGATTTAATGAGTTCAGCTTTGGATCAAATGTCGAAAAGTGACCTGAAAGCGACATTAACGCAATTGGAAGGTGCATTTGGTCAGCGTTTACGAGGCGTTTTTGGGTTGGTTGCTGAAAAAGTTCCGTCGTCAGATTTGGCGCAAGGTGACAATGTTTTAATCTCGACTGCCATGCGTTTCAGTGGCCTAGTAGAAGGCTTGATGACTGCTTTGAGTGAAAAGTTGGGTGAAGCGACCGACGTTCGGTTCAAGGATTGTGATTTCGTTAGTGAGCTTTCAGAACTAACAGCGATTGAGAAGGCGGCATTAATCAAAGTAGGAATTAAAGAAGAAATGTTGCTCTAATTTTCCCTTCGAGCGGTAACGACTGTTTTTATAATTCACACATAATGGAGGTTTTCTGTGTCAAAATGGCCGATTAGTTTTTTATTTGAGAAGAATCAATCTCGCCTGGAAGTCGCTGTTATTGACTTGGATGTAAAGCAAAGGATAAGTGATTTTTATCAGCTTGCTCAAAAACGATACTTGTTAGAAGAATTTTTATTACTTCTAAATCGTAGTCAATACAATGTTTTTCAAAATGACGTACTCTCTTGCCTTTATCGCTTGGGTATAAAGAGAGTCGATTTAAAAGTGGGCAGTAAAACGTTGAATATTTTATAAAACTCTGACCAGAACGTTATATAAGGGCTTCAAGGAAGGTAATAACCGTAGTCTTTCGGTCTTTTTTGTGACGTTGTCACAATGAAAGTTGGGTGAGGCGATCATTCCCCTCACTCAATTAGTACCTGAATATGATAACAATAAGGCCGATGGGTAGTCGTCGCTAAACCAAGACAACAACATATAACGCTCCTAACTGTTCATTAGATGAGTAGTACAAAGGTCTGTGAGATCCGATACAGTTAGGCTTGCGATGGATATTCTTTCTCTACATTACTCTTGTGGCCAATCACCAAATGCACTGTAGGGTTCTGTGGTTTAACTGAAATTGCGATTTTCATGTTCATGTTACGGTTGTTTTGCAAGTAACCGACCGCCGCATTTAGTTCTGGAACATACTGAGCCACACCCACCGACACTCCACCTTCCGTTGTTTGAGTGAAAAATAGGAAGTGTCATATCCGTCCTTTTCTCTTCTAGTAACCCATGTGTTTTTCTAGGCTAACAGCGTAAGAAGAGAAACACCTCGAAGTAATACTAATTTATGCTCCCTGAGTTTGAATTACCCTCTGACGCTGATAAATCGAAACGCTAATCTTAGTATTCAAGGGGCCATTCATTTTGTAAAGCAGTAAGCTTAAGCGGCTGAATAAGAACCGTGACCATTTAATGAAATTAAGAAGAAAGCCTCTCACAGCGC
Source organism: Vibrio sp. 10N.247.310.24 (assembly GCF_041467175.1). Lineage (NCBI taxonomy): Bacteria > Pseudomonadati > Pseudomonadota > Gammaproteobacteria > Vibrionales > Vibrionaceae > Vibrio > Vibrio sp. 10N.247.310.24. The sequence goes on along the minus strand of NZ_JBFSUD010000023.1, from coordinate 58,849 downwards.
CATACTGCTCTTTTTAGGCTGCAATATTGACAGCACTAAAAACCCTCGCCCTGCTAAGCCATACCATCCGGATGAAGGTGGACGTTAAGTAAGGAGATGATGAAAGGGAGCCACCTGACTCAGCGTTTAATCGAAGAAGGTCCCTGTCGTATGACAAAAGAAGGTTGCCGCGCCGTTTTTTTTGCTTGTCCTTAAGTATTTATTTTTCTATTGATTTAATTATTTATCTTTATACGTAGTGTTCATAAGCGCAGCCCCTTATTGATGGCCATTGTAGCGGTCTTTTTTATCCTTCCTTTCTTGCACGGCCTTTCTTATAAAAAACCGTGAATAGAGAAATCCCTTCCGAATGAGACTGCGTGCGCAAGATAACCCTGAATAACCTGTTGGGAGAAACCAGAAAAATGAGAGATAGAGCAGGGTAGGCTAAGGTTCAGACGTGCTGATCCCTCCGCCTTCGCGGAGACGAACGTGTCTTTTTAATTAGGGGCCAGGTCCGGTTGATACTCACTAAAGAAGGCTGAGGTTGATTGCGCATAGGTGTTTAACGTTGACGCATTGAAGATCTCTTGTATCCCTGACGCTATCTTACGGAAAGAGAGCCATTGAAAGCTCAGTCCTTTCTTTGTCTGGCGTTCCCGTGTTGCGAGGATCAATTCGCTGATGTTGGTGTAACGCACGACTTTTAAGTCATTAAAGAAGCGAGGTGTAAACTGTTTGTACGCGGGTGCACTGCGTATCGTCCCTTCGTCTTGGTCGACACACACATTGATCCGCTCACTGTGAAAATAGCTGGCACGCTTTAGATACTTCACCGCTTTAGCAAAGGACTTCGGCGAAATAAACTCTCCAAAGCGCAACGCATAATCTTCTTGAAGCTGGTCGTAGCTGATGGTTTTCAATCCCGCTTCGGTGGGCAAACCGATGCGCCCTCCAATGAGGTCTGTGTTCGGCAGAGTGCACGCTAATACTTTCGCAATTAAGGTGCGACACTGCACATTATTCACCGCTTCACCGCCCCATGCATTAAGTGACGGGAAACGATTGGGGTTGGTAATAAATTCTTCACACCCTTTTAAGATCCGCGCGTATTCTGGCGGTAGGGTTTCTACCTTACCGCTTCGAAGCAACCGGCGAGACTTGAATCCGATCTCAAAAGGCGTCTTAGGGTTCCGCGCGTTCTCTTCTTCAACGACACGTTGATACAATTCAATCAAATCCAGTTTGCGAGCCTTACGCTTACGGCGATACTGCGCATCGTAACTCGATTTATCGAGCGGGGGAGGGGAGGAGTCGTGTCCAGGCGTCTTCATAACATTCACCGTCCACGTTTAAAACACATAGCACTTCATCCCGAGGGATAAACAAGCGGTGTGATTGAGAATGTGTTGTTTGGGCTTTAGCCCACGCCAAGGCTGAGTCAAAGGAGTCATATTTTGAGGTCCAACAGTTTTTAGAGCTGTTCGGATTGGTCGTCCAAACGGTGAAATTTCAACCTATCTCAACCGAGAAAAGAAATCAAACGCTGGTTTTTTAGACACAAAAAAGCCGTCTACTGTTGGGGAGACGGCTTTTTTGCAAGTGCTATATGGTCAGAGTACCACCTCTAACACACTCTAAATCTTAGAAAAAACACACTACATAGGGCACTACTGGTTAGCAGCCAATGTAGTGTGTTTTAACCTTAACGACCTAAAGCAAGTATAGCGCAGCGTCGCCTGATATTTCAATCTTTAAGTAACCTTGTGGTTTTTCCCTTTACATAATCTAAATAATACGCACGGATAAAAAACCGATAAATAACAAAAAGATAACAAATAACCTTAGAAAAATTTATAGCACATTGAGGGAGTGAAATTAAAATAATTAATATATTAATTATGTCTAATAACAATAGCGCCAACATTAAAAACCCATTTATTTTCTTTAAAATCAGCACCTTAATTTGGTGCGTATTATTTAGATTATGTTAAATTCAAGAAATGATAAGTAAGTCACAAACTCAACAAAATTAGACGCCAGTGAGCGATTACATGACATCATTGATGTTTCGGTCTAAACGAGAGCGTTTCGGTTTTTTCTATTTAGGAAGACTTTTGTATGAATTTTAAATCAGAATGTAGGGTTGAGAACAAGGAAGTCGGTATCGCTTTTAATCTCTCATCAAAGGCGAATAAAACGTTAACGCTCTCGGCGAAAAGAGCAGAGCGGGCCAAAAAGCGCGAAGGGAAACTTCGATTAGAAGATCACCTCAAACGTTTTCCTAATTGGTCGCTGTAACGAATGAGATTGCCGTCTGGGATTATTACCTCAGATGGCCTCGAAGGTGGGCTGCCTTCACGATTGCAAAAAGCGCCGCAGAGGGGCGCAGGCCTGCGTAATATGCCTAACAAATTCAGGAGCCCTCTCTGGGGCGACGTCCAAGGCTGTTTTTCTACTCAATTAAGCACGCTGGTTGAGTGGTGAAATAGAGTTACTTGGGAATACCAGACACCACATCCTTTGGATGTGCGCATTCTACTACAAGAATGCTCAAGCCAGTTTGTAGCACGGCTCTTGAAAGAGAGCCCATCGTTTTGTTTTTTAAAAGAACAAAACAATGTCCTAACAAGGAGTGTGAACGATGCAGATTATCTACGGATATTGTCGTGAAGATGAGGCCGTGAGTTTATTAGGCCACTTTGTTGAACAAGGTGATTTTGTCAGCGTCAAAGAACTGGGAACGGTTGGGCGTGAACACATGGCGTTTGCCGCTTTGTTGCCTTTTACTGGGCACCTTGCATTTCCTTTCTGTTGGAAGGGCGTTCATTTGGTTGCGGTTCAAAAACAAGCTCAGTCAGTTAATCGTCTCACTCTCCCAACCTCAAATAATGCTTGTAAAAAACGTTATCGGAAGCTTAAGAACACCATCATTAGCGCTCAAAATTGGAAGCAACATGTGAGCCGTAATCGTGGTTTGAAGTACGCGAAATCTTCGATGTTTTCTTAAGGATGTGGGAGGGAGCCCCCTTTCCCTCCATCCTGACCATGTACTTGATAAATTTATCACTCAATAAGGATATTTATTATGAAAACACGCACCCAGCGCACCCTCCTTGTCGGGCTTGGCGTTGCTGTCTCGACACTTCTTATCACTCAGCCCGCTCTGGCTGCCGATATCTTCGCGTCAGGTAAACAAGCCATGAAAGACTCGGCGGGCAAAGGCTCTGCGGTTGAAACCGCGATGCTGGGGACTGGGCTTGCGGGGGCGGTCGTTACTGGACTGATGAGCCGTAACTGGTTTGCGGCCGTTGGCGGGTTCATTGGTGGCTCAGTCTTGTGGAATGTTGGAGCACCACTCGTCGGCTTAGGCTAAGGAGTCACAATGGAAGACCCTCATCAGTTTTTTTCTATTCCAAAACACATGAACAAAGGTCGTCGCTGGCTCGGGTTCCCAGTTGATGAACTCGTGCCTGCCCTCTGCATTTTTGGCCTCTCATTCTGGCTTAAACACGAAATGATAGGACTGACGTTATCGCTGGCTTGGTTTGGGGGATTACGTTACATCAAAGCGCAATACGGTGACAGCATCGTTACCCTGTCACTTTATTGGTGGGGGGCTTCCTTTGTCCATCCCACCCTCTTTAAGCGTACCCCCTCAGCCTGTCGTCGTTACTGGATTTTCTAAGGAGACCCTTCATCATGGATCCGTTTGTTAAACGGGATAAGCTGGCCGTCAAAAGCCTCCTCAATCTTTTTTTGAGTGCAGGTTTTCTTGTCATGCTTATCACTAACCTGGTGTTGGGTTACACCAGTTATCAAGCTCTTACCCATCAAAGCCGAACCCTCGTCCCGCCCACCCTCTCTCAAGCCTTTACGGTGTCAGATGGCGCGGTCGATGAACCTTATCTTGAGCAAATGGCGGATTATCTTCTCTACCTGAAACTCAACATCACGCCGGCAAGCGTTGGACGTCAGTTTGGTCAGTTACTTGAATATTTAGACGAGACAAGCTGGTACAACGTTCAACCTAAGCTGCTTCGAGAAGCCACGGTGGTTAAAAAAGATAACATCAGCAGCCAATTTTCTGTCGAGTTGGTCCGAATTTCTCTCGACACTCTCCAAGTACAACTCTACGGGAAACTCCAAAAGCACGTAGGCCAACGCGCACTAGATCCGGAGATGAAGTGGTATCAAGTCAACTTTAGCTATGACCAAGGCGTCATAGGTTTACTCTCCATTGAAGAAGTCGAGGTCAACACCGATGAATCTTTATGAGCAATCATTCACCCCATCGCAGCAATGGCACCCTTATTTTTTATCCATCGCGCTTTGGGTGGTCTTTTTCATCCCCTCTTTTGCCCTGGCTGAAAATGCCGCCATGGTGAGCTATGAGTTTGACGAAGGCGACACGATCCCCTTGTCACTCTCTTCCATTAACGTGAACCGTTTACTGGTCAACAATGACCGTATTATTTCGATCGTCTGCCCGAAAGGGTTTTGCACCTCAACGGGCAACCAAAAAGACGCTTCCGGCTCCATCACCTTAAAAATTAACCTTCCCTTACCGTTTACCGCGCACCTGACGACAGAGAAAGGGCGATTGTTTGCGCTGTTTATTACCCCCAAAGCTACACCATCTTTGGTCACGGAGTTTGTTTGGTCGCAAAATTACAAAGAGCAGCAAAGCCCGATTGAGCAGGCGGCGGATTATCCCGCCGCCATGACAGCGCTCACCAAAGCCATGATACGTTTTGTCCATGATGGCGCTCCCATTGCTGGTTTTAAACGTCACGACGTTGATCCCAAAACCTTACCCAAAGATGAAGCGTCGCTGGCCATCATCCCTCAAACGGTCTTCGTGGGCCGTCATTATTCTGGGGTGGTTTATCAGCTCAAAAATCAAAGCCGCAGTGACATGGCGCTGACCACCGCGCAGTTCTACAGCTATTCCGCACGCTCAGCCGCGCTCGATGCCTATCAATTAAAACCTGGGCAAACTACCACGCTCTATCTCATTACTGGAGGAGGCGCCACCCATGCTCGATAAACAAAAAGACGCCTTGGGCCGTTTTAAGAAACGCGTCTTCAAAGACACCGACGGGGACTTTGAAGACGGCGGCACGATCAATGCCGTGACAAGAAAGCGCAATCGCACCATTACGCTCACGGTATTGCTGATATTGACCGCCCTGGCTTTTGTTGTTTGGCGGTTAACACTGTCTCCCCAAGCGCCAAGCAAGGGCATTCAAGATGTCGGATTTGGCGCTGTCGTCACCGATGATTTTACCGACAAAGACAACCAGTCCGCCCTGACGTTTCAACAAGACAAAATCAACCAAATAGAACAAAGCTTAGCGCGGTTTGAAGGCACATTAAGTCGCTTTGGACAAAGCTTAACCTCTGAGTTAGAGAACATTAAAAAGGCCAATGAGCGCGATACAAAATCGCAACTGACAGAGCTTGAGCAGCAGATGCAACAAAAGCTCGATGAAGTTGACGCGCTCAAGGCGCAGCTTGAGACGCAATTAGCCTCACCCCTCAAGGCAGGCGATCCTTCGACTCAACACGGCATCGAGACCAACCAGGGAGACACCTTTGGCCAATACAAACTGCCCCCAAGACCGGCCATTAATAGCAACATGGATAACGCCAAGGTGAATGAGTTCCAGTACCAAGAGCAAGATGATGTGGCCTTTAGTGGTGATGCCTTTGATAGCTTTGAATTTCACTGGCAAGCCAGTGTCGAGGAGAAACAATCCCGTCGCACGACCGATAACTACGTGCCAACCGGCACCTTTGTGACCGCCGTAATTACCGGCGGCGCTGATGCTAATGGGGGCGTCTCTGGACAAGGGGATACCTCACCGATTGTCTTTCAGACAGTCAATCAGGGGGTCTTACCCAACGGTCAGGCCTCTAAATTGAAGGATTGCACGATCACCGGCGCCGTCTACGGTGAGATCTCATCCAGCCGCGGCGTCGCTCGCACCAGTAGAATGAGCTGCATACAACCCAATGGCGATATTCTCGATATCCCCGTCAATGCGACCGTGTTTAACTTTGGTCGCAATGGTATTCGCGGTACCACCATTTTGAAAAACGGTAAGATCGTTCAAATGGCCGGCATTGCGGGGATCTTGCAAGGCGTAGGGGATGCAGGTAAAGCGCTGGCACAAACCACGACACCGACGGCGCTCGGCCCAAGTCAAAGCATCAACAGCGATAAAATTGGCTTGAATCTGCTTGGCGGCGCCACGGAGAACGTTGGCAGCAAATTGGCGGACTACTACATCAAACTGGCCGAACTCTATCATCCGATAGTGGAAGTCAATCCTGGTGCCATCGTCAATATTGTCTTTTTGGAAGGCTTTCCATTAGATCCATTGCTGGCCGATGAATACGAAACGCGCATGAATGAGCAGCGTGAGCAAGTCTCCAACAGCAATCAGCTCTTGGATGTCATCACCAACGCCTCCTCTTTTCCACCAACCACTCAAACCGCCCCCATCAACCCATTAGCGCAAAAAATCACCCAACAAGGGTTAAGCCGCGTGGGCTTTGGGCGTGAGGAATCACCATGAATAGGCACGCTTTGTTTTCACTATCGATACTCTTAGGTCTGACCGGTTGTAGCGCGGGCTTTGAGAGCGAATACAGTTGCGATCAGGTCGGCGGCGTTTCAGGTTGCGTCACCATGAGCGAAGTTCGAGACAACCTATACGGTTATACCGGAGGCAGTGGTAACGCCACGGTCTCTTCTCAAGCGCGTCTCGCCCCACCTTCCGCCTTTACCTTACTGCCAAGGCGCAATCGAGAGGGGGAGCCAGAGCGAAGCCAAGAAGACGTTAAAAAACTCACCGTCTTCCCTTTCATCGACAAAGACAATCACTACATCGATACGATGGATGTTTACTTTGTCTTAGACGATAGCCGTTGGTCTGGGCGCCCTGCGCGCGCGATTTGGAAAGATTGATTAGGAAAAAATAATGAAACGAACCTTAAAAATCATTGTTATCACGGGCGCGATATTATGGGGCGCATTACTGAGCAGCGCCTTGGCACAAGTGGCGCAGTTTATCACCTCGCACGATGACGCCAGAGATCACGTTGTGGCGCGCTACATCGAGTCTCAGCCCTCTCTAGATAAGGGGGCGCTCCATCAAGCGGTCCAAGATTGTGCCGTGCACCCTAACATTAAAATCGAAAAAGAGATCGCTTCAGAGACGCGCCTTTCTCCACTCAAACTCAGCCTATACGAATGCTTACAAAAAAAAGGGCATCGTGAGCTTGCTCACCGCCTTCAACTCAGTGATGAAGCAATGCAAAGTGTCAGTTGGCCATTGTCTTTGTTTTGGTAAAAAATAGAAAAAGGGGTCCCCCCATGTTTTCCACCTCACGCAGTGGCTTATCCGCCTTATTTCAAGAGGCCAAGCAAGCCCAAAACCACCTTCACCATGAACTGCCGTATCGAGATTACGATCCCATTGAGCGGGTGTTCGACAATACCCACTCTCGCGGTTTTGGCTTTAAAATCAGTGTCCTTGGGGGCGCTAACGACGATTTAATTCAGTCGTTAAGCCACCTCATGGGGGATTTGCCTGCAGGAGATAAATGGGACTATCAAGTGCAGCTGTTTGGTCACAACCGAGTGGCGCACTATCTCGAAGGAAACCAAGCTCTACTCAGTCAGCGAGGCGGTATCTGCCAGAAGCTGGCTAACGATGACGCCATTTACGCCCACTACGCCGCGCAGCACGGTTTTTTACACCGACAAAAAAACAATCGCTTTGATTTGCGCGATTACGACGCGTTCTTTTTTGTCTCCACCACGGAAAAAGACCCACAAGAGCTGCTTGATGCGCGAATGACTCTAGAGACAGGACTGGCGCAGCTTGGTTTTGATTTACTGCCCGTCACGCCTGAGATGTTGCTGACCGATGTGAGTGATATCTTAAACTTTGATAAACGACAAGACCGGCCAAAGGAAAAAGGCTACAACCCGTTAGAGCCTTTGAACCTGCAAGCCCTCTCTCCCGATACCGAAGCGTTAACGCATCGTGGCCATATCGCCACCCGTCATACCAATGACCAAGGGGAGGAGGTGCGCACACGGCTGGTCAATTTGGGACTTTCTCGTCTGCCTGGGGATTATCGCTTGTACGCCTTACCTGAGGCCTTTTCTTCTCTTCGCAACGTTTCTCGTAATATCACTTGCCCTCACCGCGTCACGTTGAGCTTTCGTAATGAGCCAACCGGTAAGCAAAATGCGGATAACGATAATAAGATAAAAGACTTAACCAAGACGGTGAACAGCCAAATGGCGCTGCTGGCTCCAACAGCGGAAGATGAGCTCAAAGAGCGAAAAGCCCTACAAAAAGGTCTGTTGTCTAAAGAGTTTACCATTGCGTCTATGGTACTCACGGTCTCCCTGTTTACCGATAAGACCCACCAGAAAAAAGACACCCAAGCGGCGAAGGAGTCATTCAGCCATGCTGGCCTTGATATCATTCCCCTGAAAATGAATCAGCCACAAGCGCTGCTTTCAACGTTGCCTTTTATGATGAGCGAAGGGTTGTGGGGCGATTGTAAAAAAGCCGGCCGAGTTCGCACGTTAAAAAGCTCTAATCTGGTGAACCTCTTCCCTCTCATCATGGATTTTTGTCAGTTAAAAGGCGGCGTATTACTGCCCACGATGCGCCAGCAAATTTCTTTCTTTAACCCTTTCACCTGTGGCAGTGATAACCAAAATATCGCACTGACTGGCGGCTCAGGCGCAGGGAAAAGCTTTCTGGTTCAAGAGATTGCCGAAACGGTTTACGCCATGGGCGGTAAAGTGTGGATCCTCGATAAAGGGGCCAGCTATAAAAAATTGACGCTCAGCCTTGGGGGGACGTACATGACGCACGCCAACATCTTCTTAAATCCCTTCACGCATTTAGGCGCCATGCAAAGTGCTGAGTTTGAGTTTGTGGATGATGACGGTAGACCGGTCGACCCCATGATGGAAGCGCTCGATAATATCACGGCGTTGTTTGCCACCATCGCGTCACCCTACGTCCCACTGACGGCGTTTCAACAAAGCGTCTTAGGCGATGCGATAGTGACGGCATGGGAGCGTAAAGGTAATCAAGCCTTGGTGGATGATGTCAGAGACGCCTTGATTGAGATTGCTGGAGAAGAAAGCGACCGACGCATCAAAGACATTGCGGTGCAACTGAAAAAGTTCTGCACCGACGGCATGTACAAAGATGTGTTCAACAAGCCCTCCATGCTCGACCCCAGTGTGGAAATCACCACGCTGGAGCTGGATGGGTTTCCGCCTGCTGTGCTCAGACCCGTGATTTTTGCGTTGATGGTGTCGATTAACCAGCAGATGTACCTGGCTGGCTCTCGCTCTACCCCAAAGCTGTGCATCATTGAAGAAGCCTGGAGCCTCCTCTCTGGGGCAAACGAGCAAGCGAGGGAGTTCATCAACACCGGTTATCGCACCGCCCGTAAGTTCGGCGGCGCTTTTTGTACAGTGACTCAAGGGATTGAAGACTTCTTTAGCAACGAGGAAGCCAAAGCCTGCTACAACAACTCCGATATCCACATCATTCTTCGTCAAGGGGAAGGGTTTGATGAGTATCTGATCCAAAACCCGGATGCCTTCTCACCGTTTGAGCAGCGCCTCATTAAAAGTTTCGCTCCGTCTGCCGAAGCGGGATACAGCAGTGCGCGCATCAAAGCGGGTGGCCATGTCACCTATCACCGCTTTTTCGCCTCTCCGGTGAAACGCGCCATGTTCTCAACCGAGCCTAAGGAGTTTGAGTATTGTGAAAATCTTTATAAACAAGGCCACTCACTGGAGCGCGCCATTGAGCAAACCTCTAGGCACTTTTATGGCAAAGACATTGACGCCTTTAATCAAGCCATTGGGGCGAGCGCTTAAATCCCCCCTTTTTCTTTTGGTCGCTGGACTGGCAACGACAAATGCCGCTGGAAAGAACTTGGGCCAAGTGGCCCCTATCTTCCCCATCGGTGAGATTGACATGCTGGAGTGGATTGACCAAAGACTGAAAGGGTTTGAGGCCAGTGGTCAATTAGCGGACATGCAAAACGAGTTCACGGAGCGCGCCAAGCAAAGCATTGAAAACCCACCGCCCGTTGCAGGCTTAACCACCACGATCAACCCCCGCACCTTTTACGTTGACCCAAGCATCACCCTCCCTAAAGACATTATCGCCCCCACTACAGGAGCCGTGATTGCCAAAGCGGGCACCAGAGTGAACCCCTTTGAACCCCGCACTTGGCCAAAGGTCGACGGTCAAAACGTTCTACCACGATTTGAGTTAAGTAAGGTGCTGGTCTTTTTTGATGCCAGAGACGCGCAGCAACGAAGGTTCGCCAGCGAGTATCAAAACGCCAAGCCAATCAAGTGGGTACTGACAGGAGGCAGCCCGAATAAAATGGCGACCTTATTGGACGCAAGAATGTATTTTGCGCAGCAAGGCCACTTAACCCAATCGCTTAACATTACTCACGTCCCAGCGATTGCCTACCAAGAAGGCACGCGCTGGCGCATCGATGAGGTGAACGTATCGGGTTTGCACCCCTTGGCGATAGAGCAATAACAATGACATCGCATTGGAAGTGCGCACCTCCCTTGATCATGCTTCCAGTATGACGCTTTTTTCTCTTAACCAAGCTCGCTTTTGGCGGCGATAATGGGGCGAAGCCTCTTGTCGAGACAAAAGGAGTACCACGCTCGGCGTGGAAAAAGGACACCCCATGACACAACGACACTTTCGTTTACTGTTGTGCTGCCTATTGGTTTTTATTGCCCCATCAACCCTAGCAGCCAGTGCGGCGTGTAAAAGCCGTTTTATTAACCCCATGACCGATATTTGTTGGGATTGCTTGTTTCCGATGACGATAGGCTCAGCCACCGTCATGCCCTCTAAGTACCCCGATACGCCCAATCCCACACTGCCTATCTCTTATTGCCCTAAACCGCCGCCTATCTTTGTGCAAATAGGCATCAACATTGGCTATTGGGAGCCTTATGCCTTAACCGATATCACGCGCGTCCCTTACTGTATGGTGAACATGGGCGTGCAAATGTCCGGCGCTAACACTCAGCGTATCGGTGGGCGCGTGACCGCCCGTGAGAGTGACAGCAGTGACGGAGGCTTTTATCACGCCCATTGGTATAAGTACCCCGTCATTTATTGGCTGCAACTGATGCAATCCACCGCCTGCATGGCCACGGACGTTTTTGATGTGGCCTACATGACGGAAATTGACCCACTTTGGGACGACGATGAGTTATCCCTCATTCTCAATCCCGAAGCGTTACTGTTTGGTAACTTGGTTGCGCAGCTTGCTTGCGTGCCCGAAGCCCTGTTGACCTCCACTAACGCTGCCTTACCTATTGATGCTTTATTTTGGTGTTTAGGCTCACAGGGCAGTGCCTATCCGCTCACCGGCACCACCAACTATCGAGACACGCCCATCCAGGCGGCGACACTCTTGATGGAAAAGCTGAACTACAAACTGCACCGGCAAGGAATCATCTGGGAGACGCGCGGCGAAGATGGCGCGATTTGTTATCAATATCCCGATCCTATTTTGCCAAAATCTCGTTATCGGTATCAAATGTCAGGGCCTATTCCCGATGCCGCCTGGTGTCACCCGTACACCACGACAACCACACTCTGGGAAGCCGGCCATGACAACCCGGTGACAGGGGATAACTTTGGTTTTGTACAATGGCGAAAGCGCAACTGTGTCTTTTTATAAGGTGACGCGATGATGCCCATTCTTCCCCACAAAAATGAAACGGACCTATTTATTGCCAGTCACCCTGACTCCCTTACCGATTTTTTAAAAACAGAGATCGCCAACAACAAGCACATTTACTGCTGTTTCCCGCTCTCGCAGTTTTGCTTCTCGTTTTGTCGCGATCTCAATGCTCGTAAGGTGCTGTCAATCAGCTTCCAAAACGCTCACACCCTCTACCCACCCTTTCAGCGGCCATAATGAAGAGGTTACTATGACCATTCCATCTTTTGAGAGCACCTTTAGGCGCTCTCTTGTTTTTCTGTGTTTTTTTATTGCGTTACCCACCCAGGCTTACACTGAGCAAGAGCTCAAAGCTTTTGCCAAGCTTGAGCAAAAAATGACTCAACAACCGGAGGCGGCGAAGACGTGGCCTACGGACGACATACAAAATAAAGCCCAGGCTTATCGAGAAGAAGCGCTGACTCTCAGCCGCAAGGTTCAAGATTTGATACAAGAAGAGAGTCTTTCCCCTTTATTGGGGCGACAAAAACCCACGCGCCACCCTGACCAAGCCCCAAAAGGGGTGATGGTGTTTGTGTCACTCACCATGCCCAAGACCGCGCTCAAGCAGCTTCTGATGCAAAGTGCCCACTTAGGCGTGCCACTGGTGATACGCGGTGTCTTACCTGAAGGTTTTCCGGCCACGGTCAAGCGAATCGAGGCCTTGATACGCTCACCCAATAAGGCGCCCATTCAAAGCGGCTTTTCCATCAGCCCCGATTGGTTTAAGCAATTTGATATTCAGCACGTACCGGCCTTTGTTTCGGTCAAACAAAACCGCTGCTTACCTAAGCAGCCTTGCAAAGCCAGTGACTACGACATCCTTTACGGCAACATTTCACTTTACCAAGCTCTGGATTACCTCGCGGCCGGGGATGCGCAGCAAAACATTCACCCACTGTTGCGCACGCTCTATGCCCAATAACCCTCTCTCACCCCAATTTTTGATGAGGTGCTCTATATGCGCATTGACCTCTGGGCTGCGCTCACGCTCAGTTTTTTATCTACTCTCGCTCTTGCCAGCGAACAACACACCTTTACCGAGAGCGCCAATTGGGCGAAGCAAACGGCAAGCCAAGCTCTCACGCCTCATGCGCTTCCGCTCAATGTCGATGACTATTGCAAAGACGCCACGTGTCGACAAGAGATCCGCAGTCCAAAAGAGTCAAGACTGTCAGACGGTGATATCAATGCACAAAAAGGGACAGAGTTTGTGACCAATGGATTGGCTCAAGACATCAACGCGAACTTCAATAAAGGTCGACCCGATGTTAAAGACGACCCGGCGATGCGCTTTGCCTTACTTGGCCAAGAGAATGCTTTTGAAATCACTCATGGTATCTCAAATGCCTATGTGGATTGTGAGAGCGGCTCCCAATGCGTCATCGATAACATCACAAAACAATGTCACCGACCGACTCACAACCCGGTCCCGTGTGACAAAGTCCCTGTCGCCTCCGTGGTCACCAGCAAGGTGATCTACCGTTGTCCATCCGGCTGGACAAAACAAGGGATTGATTGCCAACGCCCCTTCCCACAATGCCGATACAATAATAAACATTATGTGAGGCAAACGGGAGGTGATGGCATTTTTTCATCGTCAGGAACCACGTATTTATGGGGCGGGAAGCAAGTCTCTCCCAACCAAGGCTACACGCTTGGCGAGTTAAAACAGACCGATCACGTTAATTGGCAAGCGAGCGAACACTGGGATAAACGCTACGAGATTTGTCGACCCACCACACAAACGAAAAAAGCCACGCTAAGCTGCTCAAACGGGTTCACCTTATCCGGCGGGAACTGCATCAAGAACACCATGACCTGGCGAACACAATGCCGCCTGATGAATTCGTGCAATGTCACTCATCAGCAATGCATTGAAGGTCGAGCCACCCGCACCATTAATGGTATTCCCACCACGCTCAATTGTTGGAAATATCGGATAGACCATCATTGTGACCGCCCTAATACCTGCGCAAACCTCCCGAAAGACTGTACGACTCAAACTCAACATTGCCGCCTTAAGCAAAATGGGGTGTGCATCGAGCAAGAGGTCACAAAGCGTTGTGTTGAGAAGACATGCCGAGCCACTGATCTGCAATGTGGGGAGCACTCCTTCTGTCTTGACGGGGAGTGTTACGAGGAGGCGCCCAAATTGAATAACAATTTTGATAAGTCCGTTGCGGCACTGGCAGGGCTTGCCGAAGCCGTGAAAGACATCGGCGACCCACCCAAAATATTCACGGGAAAGCCGATGAAGTGCAGTAAGAAACTCGCGGGCTTCAACGATTGTTGTAAAGACTCAGGATGGGGGCAAGGATTGGGAGCGAAATGCAGCGAAGCGGAAGAAGCGCTGGGGGAAGCCAAAGAGAAAGGCTTAACCCTGTACGTGGGGCAATACTGCGCCAAGAAAGTGCTGGGTGTCTGCACCCGTAAAAAGCGCAGTTACTGCGTTTACGACAACAAGCTGGCCAAAATCATCCAAGAGCAAGGGTCTCTTCAGCAACTGGGTAAACGGTTAGGCAGTGCTAAAAATCCCACCTGCGCCGCCATTACGCCCGAAGAACTGGGTCAAATCAATTTTGAACACATTGATTTTAAAGAGTTCTACCCGGAAATGCGTGCCAACACCAAGCTCCCCAACTTTGATGAAATCAAGCAACGACTTCAAAGTGCCACGGGCGGATAACAGGCGGCTCTATACCAACGGCACACCATGACATACACACCTCAATGCTCAAGAAGGACATCGTTATGCTTATCAAACCCCTTCAAAATTTTTTACTCAACACCTTGACGCTTTTACGCCTCATTCCAAGTGATGTGATACACATCAAACAGCTAGACCACTATCCCGACATCACGAAAAGGCTGGATGAATATCGAGAGCTGATAGAAAACATTGAGAAACAGACTCACTACTTTAGTAGTGAGTAAGGTATGTGGTCGAAACACCACGCTTTGCTGCACGATAAATACCTTCAGTACTTACTCACGCTGCGCAATCCATCACCACAGCAGATGCGCCACTTACGCGAAAGACCCAAGTGTGTAACCTCTTAATCGCTTTGCCGCACTTAACCAAGGCCTATGATGATGAAAAAAACATGGCTTTACGTCATTACCCTAACGCTGCTTGCTCACCTCCATCCCGCTCTTGCTCAGGAACCTCCTCCAGGGTGGCGATGGTACAACGAACCAAAAGCAAGGCCCGACAAACCCAAACCAAAGCCACTGCCAAATAACACTCAAACGACTGTCTCAAGCCCTAAAACGTTATCGGCGACCGAACAAATGGCCTGGTTTCACTCGGTGCATATCGAAGCGCAAAACGATGCCGTCCTTCACCCTAAAGATAAAGACAAGTTAGCGAGATTTTTAGCGTTGAATCATTTTATCACGGACCAAACCGACCAATTAGGCATGACCTTTAAAGCGCTGCTGCTCGAAAGACCTGAGTTCTCTTACACCAAAGACCATCCGACAGAGCAAGCGGCAAGACAAGTGTATTTAGCACTGGAGGATAAGAAGAAAACCGACGCGGTTGAAAAGATGAAACAAGACGGATGGGGCTTTTTCTTTGTTTATGAAGGAAAAGATACGCTAAGCCAGCAACTCGCCCCGTCCATTCAAGCGTTTGCTGACCAATACCATTTTGAGCTCCTTGGGATCAGTAATGATGAAACCTTCATCACTCACCTCAAAGAAAACCGCCACAACCAAGGAAAAGTCACGGTGCCTTTTACGCCCGCCTTGATTTTGGTGCATCCAAGCACTGGAGAGATGAAGCCACTGGCGTACGGCTGGATAAGCCAAAATGATTTAATTGGGCGCTTTTACAACGTCGCCACCGACTTTGAGCAATCGAATTTTTAAAGCCACTCAACCCATGTAAAAACGCCATAAACAGAACCAGTATGGCCAATAAACCCAACCTTAAATCAACGTCTAATACGACATCCCCCGACTTCGTCCATGCCGCTCTCTTAAAGGATGTTCACTTTCTTTTATTTCTTCCTAAAACGTAAGGAGGCGCTATGCCATTTCTTCGTACCCTTGTGCTTGCTTTTTTGATTCATGCCGCCAGCGCACACGCTGCCATGCAAAACCAATATGCCCTAGTGTTCTTTTTTGAAAGCACCTGCCCGTACTGCCATAAGACCGCCCCTAAAATCACTCGTCTTGGCGAGCGATTTCAATTGCCGGTTTACGCCTTCTCTGTTGATGGGCCGGGCCTTCCAGGGTTTGAGGTCCCTATTCCTGTCACACCAGAGATAGGCAAGACCTTTTTCCCAGGCCAGGGAAAAACGGTCATGCCTGCGACCTTCTTAATGAACGTGAACAGCCGTAAGTTCTCACGTCTGAGCATTGGAGACGTACCAGAAAGCACGCTTGCCAAAAGCATTCAGAACGCCCTTAACGATCCGCGAGTGCAGGAGGCTCTCCAATGAAGCGCTCACTTTTCCA
Organism: Vibrio sp. 10N.247.310.24; assembly: GCF_041467175.1. Taxonomy (NCBI): domain Bacteria; kingdom Pseudomonadati; phylum Pseudomonadota; class Gammaproteobacteria; order Vibrionales; family Vibrionaceae; genus Vibrio; species Vibrio sp. 10N.247.310.24. Next base: position 42,577 of record NZ_JBFSUD010000023.1, on the reverse strand, counting down.
CCACTTGTCCACCGTTGCGGTGAATAAGCGAGTTATTCCTTTATTTCTCATCAGCTTATCAGGCGTAAGTCACGCCGACACCAACCACTCGCTGGCCCGCTTTTTTGATAACTCAGGGTACAACGCCAACGTCTCAACCCCGACGGCTTACCAAGGGCAATCGGCCAACTACTACACCGGTGGCAGTTTGTTTGTGCGTAATCAAATTGTCGATGCACAGTTGGTCAGCGTCACTGTCCCCTCCATCAGTACCGGGTGCACTGGCATTGATATGTTTATGGGGGGATTTTCACACATCAGCTCAGACCAACTGGTGAAACTGGGCAAAGCCATTATTCATAATGCCCCTCCTTTTATTGTCAACTTAGCCCTGCAAACCTGGGCACCGCAGCTCAAGCAAAATCTGGACAATCTCCAAGCCATTGCCGACAAATATCTCAATCAATCGGTGAACTCTTGTGAAGCCGCGCAAGCGTCCATCGGTGGACTGGCCGCCTTTGCCGCTCCTGCTACCAAAAAGCATGTCTGCGCGACGCTTGGTACACAAAACAACGCCTTCTCAGATTGGGTTCAAGGGCAGCAGGAATGTGGCGCAGGAGGCAAAGCAGCGGGTCAGCTAAAGGACGCCAAAAAGGATCCAGCCCTGAAAGACATGACCCAAACCAATCACAACGTGGTCTGGTCTGCGATCATGAATAACGCTTTTTTGTCCTCCGACAAAAATCTAGCGCAATTCATGATGAGTTTGTCAGGCTCTTACGTGTACGACAAAGACGGCAATCCGCGTTATTACCCTAGCCTTTTGACCGACAACAACAACCTCGTCAACGTGCTGCTCGAAGGGGGCAAGGCTGACGTTTATCAGTGTCGCAAAACAGGCCCAGATGCGTGCATTACCATTACCAAGCGCAATAACTTATCCATAAGTCAAACTAACGGCATACAAAACCAGATACGCAAACAACTGGAATCGATACTGCAAAAGATAGCCACCGACCAAAGACTCACGCGTCAACAAGAGGGTTTTCTGGAGCTGATTCAAACGCCGGTACTCAAGTTCTTTATTGACGACTTATCCGCCAATCAAACCCCCGATACCAGCAACTACTCGCGAATGATAGCGGTGGAGCTGCTTAATCAGTACCTCGTGAGCATGTTAAATGTTGCCCGCCAATCCTTGGCCAACACCAACAACAGCCAGGATGACATCGCCCTCATCACTCGTGATATCGATAACGCCAAACGCTTTACCGCGGGGCTGGCCGAGAACGCCATTGAGGCGCTCAACAACCGCAATCAACTGATTGATTCGCAAAGAAAGACCACGCAGCAAAGCACAAAAGAAATCAGCACGACCACCAAACCTACCCCGGCTTATGGGAACTGACCTATGATACTCGAATATTACACTTACACTTCTGGCGAAGTGGTCAACAAAGCCTTTAATGCGCTGGCCACTTTTTTTAGAACCAATACCTTTGGGGATTACTTACAGATGTGCATGATGCTGGGGCTTATCACCAGTTTGTTTATCTTCATGCTGTCACGTAACCCCAAAGACCTCATCAAATGGATGGTGGTGTTCTTTGCCGTACCCCTGTTTCTTATCAACATGAAAGCCGACATGCTCATCATTGATAAGACGCAACCGGGTAAGGCTTACAAGGTGGATAATGTCCCTTACCTCGTGGCCGTGCCTACTTACTTTTTCTCTTCTATCATGGTGGGGATGGCCGAAGGTGTGGAAGGCATTTTCACCACCTCCGACGATGAGCGTTATGGTCGTACTGGGATGTTGTTTGGCTCTGAGCTGTATCAGCTCTCAAGACAATCCAGGATTAATGAGCTGGCGCTGCAAAAACTCTGGCGAGACTACTTTCATAACTGCATGATTGGGGATGTGAGAATCAATGGGAAATACACCTGGGATGAACTCTTTACCGCCCCTGATATTTTTGCCTTTTTAGACGGCGTTAGGCAAAGCCCGTTGCGCGCCCTTTATCTTGATGAAGGCGGCGGCCGAAGCACCTACAAGCGATGTGAAGAAGCTTACCCTATCATCAAGCAGCGCTTTGATGATGCCGCCAATAAAAACATGAGCTTGTTAGCGCATCAATTGCTTGGTAAAGACGCGGACCGTTATAAGCCGCAAGTGGTGCAGTCACTCACCCGCAGCTACGACAAATTTTTTAGAATGAGTACCAGCGCGTCCAGCACCATCAAACAAAACATGCTGATGAACGAGCTACGCTACAACCTTGATAGCCTTGACCCAACGCAAGCTGCGCTCAATTACGCTTATACCACCAATAAACTGCAAACCACCTCAATGTGGGCGTCATTAGGTTTGATGGCAAGAGAATACTTGCCGATGCTCCATACCATGATGTTTATGTTGTTCGCGTGCCTAGGCTTCTTTGTTGCAGGTGCCGCGGTCATTCCTGGCTTGACCATGATGGTGTTAAAAAACTATTTTGGGACGTTTGCCTTTTTGGCCACGTGGCCAGCCTTGTTTGCCATCATCAACGGCTTTCAGCTTTGGGGATTGGAATCTCTGTCTACGGATGTCTCGGGTAAGTTCGGAGGGCTCGTCCTCTCCAACGCGAACGCCGCCGATGAGCTTCACAGCCGCTTCGCCTGGATCACGGGTATATTGATGATAGGCGTCCCTATGATAGCCAAAGGCATTTTAAAAGGCGGTCAAGAAGTCATGTCGAGCATGAACTACCAGCTCTCGAGCATGATTAACTCGACCAATGCCAGAGCGAGCGCTGCAGCGTCCACGGGTAATCTGGATTTTGGCAGTATGCAGATTGACAACCACAGCATGAACAACACCCATGCCAATAAGTTTGATACCAATACCCTCGCCAACCAAGGTCACAGCTACACCCAAAACCCAGACGGCTCGGTGACCACACAACACGGAGATGGGCGCACCACCTACGACAGCTCACAAACCACCAGTCGCGGCAACATCAGCGCCAACACGCAAAGCATGCTGCAAGAGAGTGTGGCGAATGCCCGCAATCAAACGCAGCAAAACCTTGAACAAACCAGTACCCAACTGAGTCAAACCATCCAAGGAGGCGCCGCGCTGAGCGACCGCTGGCATGATAGTGTGAGTAAAAACCTGGCTTACGGTGAAGGCAATACCAGTGGCTTTAATACTCAAGTCAGCCAAGGTATGAATGACATGCAAACGGCGGTTGACAGCGTGATTCAACAAACGGGTTGGACGAAAGACCAATCAAAAGCTTACCTGCAAAGTGTCTATGGCGGCTTCGAGGGTGGCCTAGGAACAGGTAAAGGAACAGGCAAAGGGGCATCGCCCTTCAATTTAGGGGTCAGTGGTGGTGTGAAATGGTCTGATGATGAACGTACGGCTTACAGCAATATGAATGCCGAGCAAAAGCAGCAGCTTGAGCAAGCCACGCAGCAATACACCGAAGGGGCCAATGCCGTGACCAGTGCCGGCACGCAGGTGGACAATAAAGACACCCGAACGTCGGTTGAGCAGTTTGCGCATGATTTTGCAATTAATGCCAGCAACACCAAGTCTCTTGGTGCTAGCGTGATGCAAAGCCAATCGGACTTGAACGCCCTCTCGAATACTCAAACGCGCCTAGACTCTGGCAGTGCCAGCTTTACGGCCAACGCGATTCAAGGCTTCCAGAATTACTTGGAGAACACAGTTCCGCACAAACCAGACGTCCAACGCCTAATGACCGCTTACCAACCGGAAGATATTGCCGAGGCGAAAGAGCAATGGCAATACTACACACGCACTGAAGAGTTCACCACCATGGCGGGACTCGATGGTGACACGGCGAAGATTGTGGCAACAATGGAGAAAGCGCATGAAACCACCACCCCAACCCAACAACCAGAACTGACACCCGAGCAAAACAACACGATGGAGAAAGGATGGGCTAGTACCGTCGATACCGTGGCACACACCCGCACCGAGATGCTGCATACCAAGGGAACGGGCGGACTCTTTAATCAAGCGCGCTTTGATGGGGTTACCGATGATGTAAAACTTCAACAAGAGGAAGCGCAGAAACCCATCATCAAACCTGAGCCGATGATTGAACTGACAGTCAAGTCGCAGGTAGAAAAGGAGATCACTAGACCCGAAAGGACGGAATACGTCACCTCCGACCAAGCCTATCCTGCGGTGCCAAGATACACACAAAACTCGAAAGAATAATACTTAACTAGGTGCATAAAAAAGAACTTTATGCACCGCCTAAATACTGGTATTATGATCAGGTATCTAAAGGAGGAATGACCATGAAAACAGTCTTACCATTACTGCTGCTTACTTGTGCGAGCGTGCAAGCTCAACCCCACTCTCCCGAGCTCACTCAACTGCTGAGCGAGATACATGAGCAATATGACACAGCAACGTTAGCTATGCCTAAAAGAGCAATGGCAGACATCACCAAACTGCCCTACTTCTTGCAGCACATTGACGAGACGGACACCCTGGAATCAAAAATTCTGAAAGCTCATCTGCGAGCACTACAAGAAGCATATTTCGGCAATGCTACCCGCCAACAAGAGCTAGGAGGTAATAACTGGTTCTGTATGCGTGATTTGATGGCACTCGATCCGAATCGCCACCCTGAATTTCTTGAAGATATGATCTGGACAGTGCTTGAAAAGACGGCGAAGAATAATCCTGAAAGGTTTACTCGATATAATTATTCATCTTCATTTGCAATGTCAACTTCGGTTATTTTTGAATATGGTCTGCAAACTGAATACCCTTGTTACAGCCCTATTCCAAAAGCCTTGCAATTTCAAGGCTGGAAATATTAATCTCGGCATAGGATATCCATCGAGAGTGAATGTAATTTCAGGTATAAGGCCAGTACGAGAGAGTAGGAACGGGTTAAATGTTTTTATTCTAGACTAGGTATTCATTGGCCGCTGCTTGGGCACAAAAACGTTCCTTTAACCCCTTATATAGCCCAAGAAAGTATTACGTTCCTGTTTCCATGAATAGCAAGCAATAAAGTATCCTCTTAAAATGGCAGCGATCGCATCGGTACGCTGCTATTCGTTCTAATGAATCATTAGAGTAGTAGCTCTAGCTCATTTCTGCCCCTTTATCAGCTAGAACAAGAACTCATTCATATCCTGTTAATGGCAATTTACCCTACAAAAAGTTATCCGAATTCAGTACATCTAGAAATTATGCTTCACTTAGCAGTCTAACCTCTCAATGTGGTCACTAACTTATTGATTACAAATTGAAGTGATAGGTGAAAGTCTGCATTATATGGGCGTAAAATGCGGCGCAGAGTCATATAGAAGGCGTTATGCTACAAGGAGTAAAAATGTTGAGATTTGATCAAGGTGATGCTCGATTTAACTTTCGAAGTGCTGCCGTTATTGTTCATGATAATCATGTGTTATTACATAGAGTTGTCGGAGATTCTTTTTGGGCGCTTCCCGGTGGTAGAGTTGAGTTTTTCGAAAACTCAGATGCTACATTGAATCGAGAGCTACTAGAAGAGTTAGGGGTAGAGTCGTCTGTTAAGAAGCATCTTTGGCACGTTGAAAGTTTCTTTGAACATGCAAATAAAAAGTATCATGAAATCGCTAACTATTTTTTTGTTCAACTAAGCGAACCTCATAGATTTCCATTGAACGAACCTTTTCGTGGTATTGAGTCTGGCGTCGATCTTGAGTTTAGGTGGTTTTCATTGAACGAGTTGCCAGAAGTGGATGTAAAGCCAGAGTTTTTGCGTTTAGGTTTGTTAGATTTACCTTTAGAAACAAAGTACATCAAACTAAGTGAGATAGCAGCATAACAAATAAGAATTTAACGCTGCGAAGCCAGCGCTTAATCCGATTGTTGAACAAGCCCGATGCCTCTATATAAGTAAATTGTGCGATCTAACCTACATCAACAATACTGGACTTCCTGAATTTAAGCCGTTTGCCATACTTGCAGTTATTCATTAATTGCTAATTTAGTAAAGTCGCTGACAAACTTTTGTCCAAAAGCTTCTCTGGTTGAATTTTTACCCGTGGCACTTTTAACGCGAAAGTGCCACGCTAACATTTAAAGTAGCGATGCTAGATCTGAAGATATGGTTAAGTGGTCATTCTGTACAGCTTGGTGTAAATAAGGCTTCCATGTAGCGATATCCTCCAAAGCATCCACTTCTAAATGTATGTCTCCCTCCCGCTTTGGTCCAAAAATCACGTATACTGGGACAATATTTCCTTGTTGAACACTATCCCAAACTAAGCCATCTACATTGGGGTAGGTATTATGAATGTGCTTAGCTAGCGTTCTTGCTATATCCAAGCATTTCAGCTGAGATTTGTTAAACAAATCATCAAAACTAATATCCCAAAATGCTTCGGCCCCGCCTTTCAGATATGCAGCTCTACAATCAGCAAAGGTTAGCTCCTTTCTAAAAGAGATTGTAGCCACAGCGAGATTTTGAAACTCTTTGGATGATAACGTTACTACTGAATCTGTAGCAAGTGGTCGTAGTACCGTTTCAAAATAGGCCGTTTCTCTAGTTGGTGCTATATACAGAGCAGGGACTGCTTTGTCGTTAGAGCGGAATGGCGAAAAGCGACCAGCGGTGACCGTACCATCAGAGTAGATAGCCCTAATATCACTAGTGAACTTAACTTGTAGAAATGGATTCGGATCTATGGCTGTGTAAGCACGCTCACCATTGTCGTCATATACCTTATTTAATGCACGGTAAAAATGACGACCAGGTTCGATTTTCAGCAGTGGTGGCGCCTTACTCATAGTCTTGCTCTTCTGAAGCAAAGGTTAAGTCACGCAATGTGCTTTGAGACTTAAACAAACCTGCTAGGTATAGCAAATCTTCTTCAAGCTCGGGTCGGCTTATAGCTTGAGCAGGTGTGCACTCCAGATCATCATTGTGAGTTGTTAACCATTTATACACTCCCCAATCATTTAACCCATCAAATATGTGACACAACCTTTCGACTGGCTTGTACACACCAAGACGTTCAGTGTCGAACTGAAACGCTGGGATCTGGATATTACGAGAATTTCCAAAATAAAAGCCGAGTAGCTTCATTTCTTTTTTGAGTTTAGCAACCAATCTTGAAGGATTTGCAGCACTTACTTCTCCAAACAGTACTGATGCTTGCTTTGCTGTAATTAGCGGGAAGTTTTTTGCTCTAGCTTCAATCTCGTTCAAGTCTTTTGCTATTAAATATTGTGTATCATCTGCACTTGTATGTGGCTTAATGGCTTCCTTGAAGTCATCAAAACTTTTCTGAGCATCCTGTTGTAGTAGGCGATACATGTGCTTAACAGAACCATGAGCTATATGATGTTCCATCACACGCATGGCACCACTAACTAATTCTGCTTCCTCAAACCCAAGCTTTACACTTCGGTTAATCACATGAGCTGGAGCCGCAAAGACACGACCGTTTTTAGCTGTCAAATGCTTCCCATTTAATACGACAGTTATGCCCTTATCGAGTAAAGGCTTTGCTTCTCTCAAGCTATTAACGGTCACTGGCTCTTGAATACTGTCATGATCATCATTTTCGTATTCTTGTTCCTCTAACGCCGTTAACTGACATTGTAGAATGTACTGCTCTGCTTCCCTAGAAATTCGCATGGATACTGCCTCGTTAGGTATTATTGTACACCTTAGATTCATAGTAACAACTATGCAAATTATTATTGCCTTTTAGAGATGAGCTACCCCATCAATACTGGCCCCTAAGTTAAACAAATTGCCATACCTGTAGTTATTCATGAATCGCTAATGTAAGGTTTTTATAAACTCATTTATGTCCAAGAGTTTCTTAGGTTGAATTTCTACCCTTGGCACTTTCTAGCTCGAAAGTGCCCCATTATTTGGTAGACCTTTCACTCATTCATATCCTGTTCACGGACTTTTCCATATTAAAAGTTATGCGACACAGAAAATATCCCCAATGATTTCCCTCACTAGTCCATTGGCTTAGATTGAAGCTTAAAAAAGAAAGAGCTTATTGCCGATTCATTTAATGCTGGTGTAAACTTGGAAGACATTGGAGAGAGTTGGTGTAAATCATTGGATAGAATGACATTTTTCACTAGGTTAGAGCGCCAGATTCTTTCTGGTAAAAAAACTGCAACGATTAGAGATAAATCTGAAAGCCATTATTACCCTGGACAGGTTGTTGAAGCATTTACTCTCGAAGATGAGCGGAAAATCTGCATACTAGAAATAGTTGATGTTGAGAATGTTGAGTTTGAAAAGCTCTGTAGAAAACATGCCAAAGCGGAGAATTTACCATTTGTTTTTATGCTCAAATGGCTATTACGAAAGATATACCCAACGGAATCTAGTTTGTATTTTGTCAGCTTTAAAGTTGTTGGGTAACTCATGGCACCTTAGTATAAACTGATCTGAACCAGTAGTTTTGGACACTGCGTTAAGTGAGTACAATCACTAACGAGGTGAACCATGACAAACAAGAAGAAACGTATTCTCCACTCTCCTGAATTCAAAGCCGAAGCTCTGAGGTTAGCAGAGAAAGTAGGTGTAGCTGCCACCGCAAAGCAGCTCTCGCTACATGAATCTCAAATCTACGGCTGGCGTAAAGCTGCAACGAAAGACACCAATTCTAGCCAAAGAGAAAAAGATCTTGCCGTTGAAGTTGCCAAACTTAAACGACAACTGGCCGAACAAGCTGAAGAGCTAGATATTGTAAAAAAGGCCGCCACCTACTTCGCGAAGAATCTAAAATAGATTGCTACGAATTTATGCTCGAGAACATGGTGGACTTTAGCGTTTATCGCATGGCCAAGGTGTTCTCGGTCTCCCGAAGTGGGTTTTATTATTGGATCAAGCATCGCTATAAAGACAACTTGCGTCTACAAGCTCGACACGTGTTGGATGAAAAGGTGAAGGAAGCTTTCGAAAATAGCAAAGGCAGAGATGGTGCAAGACGTATTCAGGTTGAGTTAGCTGAGAATGGGAATAAACATAATGTTAAGACCATCGCAACCAGTATGAAGCGCCAGAGTTTGGTGGCGAAAGCAGCCCGCAAATTTAAATGCACAACGGATAGCAACCATAAAATGCCTGTAGCACCAAACATACTCGAACAGGATTTCACAGCGAGTGCTCCTAACCAGAAGTGGGCGGGCGACATCACCTACATAGCAACGAGTGAGGGCTGGCTTTACTTAGCGGTTGTTATTGACCTGTACTCACGGCAGGTAGTCGGTTGGTCTATGGGGACACGAATGACAGCGACTCTAGTTTGTGATGCATTGTCGATGGCCTTATTCCGTCGTGGCTTCCCAGAGGATGTAATTATTCACAGTGATAGAGGAAGCCAATACTGCTCTAAAGATTATCGTGAACTCATAACTGCTTATAATTTAAAGCAAAGTATGAGTAGAAAAGGAAATTGTTGGGATAATGCCTGCGTAGAGAGTTTCTTTCACTCGATGAAAGTTGAAGCGATCCAATATGAGCCGATCATGACTAGAGACACTATGCGTCAAACGATCTTTGAATATATTGAGGTTGATTATAACCGAACAAGAAGGCACAGTGCTCTTGGGTATCTAAGCCCAATTAACTTTGAACAACGAAATGTCGCTTAATGTAGTGTCCAGTCCTGCTGGAGCAGATCACCCCTGACTAATTCGTAGCACTAGTCAAAGGATTACGTAAAAATAGAGACCGTCAATTTCCCTCGGTAATTAAGCGAATGACAAAGTCGCTTGGTAGTTACGATACGACAGAATCGCTTGGTGATCACAGTGCCTTAGTGCGACTACTCTAAAACACTTCTGCCCCAAAAACATTTAGATTAAATACTCTACACAATTTAGAGGGCGTGCGTTTACCCTACTAAAACTTATTCGATTGAGTTGATAACCGTTCATTCTCGTCATTAGGCGACATCTTGCAATCTAACTTCCCTTCATGTGTCATAACTTATTGATTGTCAGTTGAGTTAATATTAAAATGATGGCATTGCCGAAAGATGAAAGACGACAATTTGTCGCCTAATAAGCGTTATAAGCTTTGGTCGAGAGAGGTCAAATGACAATAGTAGAGCAAATAGTTAATCGAGAAATTGAAGCTGTAATCGTATATGAGTCTAGTGATGTTATAGCCTTCGCTGATCATGATCCTATTAACTTTGGACACATACTGATCTGCCCAACCTACCCTTACGAAAGTTACATTGAATTACCAGACCAAGTTCTTACAGAAATTCAATCGGTGGCCAGAGACCTCTATCAACGTATTGAGCGAACTTTTGAACCAGATGGTATATCTTTTATTCAAAATAACGGTAAATTCAATGAGCTTTCACATTACCATCTCCATATTTTTCCTAGGTTTAATGGTGACAAATTTGGGTGGAAAAGTAGTGAGATTGGAGTTCAAAGCATAGAAAAACTGCGCGAATCTCTGGCACGCTTATAACAAATAAGGATAAGTGTCGCCCAGCCGACACTTTATCTGGTTGTTGAACAAGCCCGTCACGGTGACACCTTTATTAGTAATTTGCTCAGTCTGAGCAAGAGGGGTTTAGGCTCCCCTCGCGTCTTCAAGCCGAATGAAGCCATTGAGCCGATCATTGACGATCTGCCCAAGCCGATAGTTGTCCTGTGTCTCTTTTACGTGTTAGACCTCCGCGGTGTTCATTGCACCATTATCCTTATAAGCGAGCACCTTTCGGCTCGTCAGCTGGCTAGCTCGGTCGGGTGATCCCAACGCACACCATTTCGTGCTCGCAACAAGGGCACGTTCGTACGGCTTTGCTGCGCACAGGGAGAGACGTTAGCATCGGACAGATCCACTGTGGTGCCAGCAAGAGTAAGATAGCCAGCCTTAACCGCCTCGCATTGCCATGCATAAATCCATAGTCTCGAACCCGTTGCAGCCCTTTGGGCAGCACGAACGAACTAATGGGGTCAAGTCTTGCCTTTTGCCTAACCATGTTTTCTATACCTGAAGTAATCAGAAAATACAGTGTGCTCCGTAGATCGTAACAAGCTTTTGTCCAGAGGCTTCATAGACCTGAATTTTGACTCGTGGCACTTTCTAACTCAAAAGTGTCTTATTGGCTTCATGAGGTGCATAGTTAAGCACAATACTTTCTGAAATTAACGTTACCATAAGGTATAAAATTCCTGCTATGGCATCTCGTTTAGTGCGTTAATCTGGTGTTTCAAACCATCTATAAAAACATCAACATACCTATTAAAACTCTCATCCATCGGTTTGTCATAGCCATTTTGCCAGCGTAAAATGAAAGAAGCATTCATCATTTGAGGTAGAAAACGAGTTAAGTTTGGATACTCACTATTTTCTACCTTCTTAGCCTCCCCTCTTAACTTAGCTTCCCATTCATCCGCATTATCTAGCGGTAAATGACCGAACTCCATGGTTACGAAACCACACATTGATGCAATTACTGTGTTGTACATAGGGACTATATGAGACGGCGGACAATTTGCATCCAAAAGAGCAGCTATAATTCCATCTAGCAATCTAGGATCTTGATACGCATTTGCCAGAAGTCGCCCTCCTATCAAATCTGCGATGTGGGGATGGTGTTTTACTGCACCTCTGTAGTTTTGGAATAACAGGGTCAACCAGACGTGCCAATCCAGGTTACCGTAGTTAGGTGTGACACTAGACATCACTGTATTTGCAATTTCACCTAACAGTGTGTTTTTGTTTTTAAAATACCAATAGATAGCTGTTGGATAGGTATCTAACCGTTTAGCTACGTCTCGAATACTAAACGTATCGATTCCTTTCTCCGCAATAAGATTCAGTGCTACCTCGATTATAATTTCCTTAGAGAGAGGTGTTGTATTTGCTTTTCTTTTCATAAAGGTACCGCTATCTATAAAGTACTTGCTAAAGGGAGGTCTGCTTTTTAGACAGATTGAACGAACTTCTAATGTTAAAAGTATCGTAAACAATATTTAATTTGGTAATCAAGCGGCTACCTTTGTCGACTTCTAACACATCGACAACATTAAAAGGTGCAGGTTCACCATTGGCAAGTGTCCAGTCAAAGTAGAACCAGATAGATATCAAATCTGTACAGTCACGAGTTGATTTCCCTTCCATTACGCCCTTCAAGGTTAGCTTTGAACTGCTCGTATCTTCAAACAATTCAGGATAAAAGTCTGCTGCCTTACGTTCACCGTAAAGTGGTGAACTCACCAACGCATCTGGCGTGAAAAGCGATAGTACTTTTTCAATGTTTGCTTCTTCAAGTGCTTCAAGGTATTTGTTTGCTATCGTATTGGCATTCATGATTTTACTCTATTGTTCAGTGTGCAATACTATATTGTACACTGAACAATAATGAGAGCAAGCTTGAGTTTGTAGCTGTTTAATAGAATGAAAGGTGCTGCATTAACAATGAATGCACTCCTGCATTAAATGCATAAACATTTCGCATCATTGACTGTAATTGGAAGGTTTTGTCCAAAAGCTTCTCAGGTGTCGTCTACTCGACCAAAGTGTGGTAAAGCAATAACTAAATAGAGAGTTCAGACAGGATCTCTGTTTTTCATTGCAGTCATTTCAATGACTGTTTTATTGTAAACTACAATTCACTTTAAGATTTTTATAGTAAAATAGTTTTTACTATAATTATTTCTAACCTATTACTTTGACATTTAAATTTTGGTAAATTAATATTTACCTTATTATATTTACGGTAAAGGTTAATTTACTATGGGAAGAGGTAACATTCAGGTTAGCACTGTTGCTAGTGCCGCACTAACTCATTTTGCCACGATGCTTACAATCCAGCGTAAGGAAAAGAAAATCACTGTAGAAGAGACTTGTTCCCGAGTTGGGGTATCTAAGCCCACTATGATAAAGATTCTTAAAGGTGATCCGTCTGTAAGTATCGGACTCTACTTCGAAACTGCTTGGGTATTAGGTGTTCCTTTATTTGAACCCGATGAAAACCAGTTTGCTATTAAACGTAAAACAAATGCGAAAATTGAGGCATTACTGCCTAATCGAGTAAGAAGGAAAAAGGTAATTTTAGATGATGACTTCTAGTAATCAATGCTTCGTTTGGAAATGGCTTAAAGGACAATCAGAGCCTGTGGTAGCAGGTAGACTCACTATTGATGAAACTGGCCAACATTTTACGTACGGTCAGTCTTACTTGAAACGTTCAGATGCAGAACCAATTTACTCAAATGAATTACCGCTTTCTGCTGGTACTAAGGAACCAGTTCAAGGTATGCCTATATTCTCTTGCTTGCGTGATGCAGCTCCAGATGCTTGGGGACGTAGGGTCATTAATTCTCGGTTGATGGGCAAAGACTACGATGCTGAGTTAGGCGAAATGACGTATTTGATGCATTCCGCTTCAGATCGGATCGGTTCTCTCGATTTTCAAGAATCGGCCACTGAGTATTTTGATCGTTCTACTGATGCGGCAACTCTTGAAGAATTATACAATGCGTCTGAAATCGTCGGTCAAGGTAAGGAAATCTCTTCGGATTTGGATAGAGCACTTATGCATGGTACATCCCTCGGAGGTGCTCGCCCGAAAGCGATGATCACTGGTAATGAAGCTAAGTATATTGCTAAGTTTTCAGCATCAAATGATACTTACGAAGTTGTACAATCAGAATACGTAGCAATGAGGCTTGCCAAGTTAGCAGGACTCAATGTTGCCGAAGTTATTTTTGAAAAAGTATTAGGAAAAGATGTTCTTCTTGTAAGACGCTTTGATAGAGCGTTAGTTGGTGACGTTTGGTGTCGTCGCTCAATGGTGTCCGGGCTGACAGTTTTAGGCTTAGATGAAACATGGGCTAGAGAGGCATCTTACGCAGACCTAGTGAACAATATGAAGCAGTATTGCATCGATTTTACCTCTGATAGCCAAGAGCTATTTGCACGGATGGTATTTAATGTACTGATCGGTAATACGGATGACCATGCTCGAAATCATGCTTTCTTTGTAGAAGGGGAGAAAATATCCCTGTCACCGGCTTATGATATTTGTCCACAAAACCGTACAGGTGGGGAGGCGAGTCATGGAATGAAGATCTTCGAAAATCTTAATTTATCTCTGTTATCACTTTGTATGCAAGCAGCACCAAGTTTCAATATTAAGGCTGAAAAAGCAGAAGAAATTATTAGGTTTCAAATTTCTACGATTACCCAAGAGTTTGAATCCGTGTGTAACGAAGTAGATGTCCCTGAAGTTACGCGAAAGTTACTTTTCAAACGTGTGATATTGAATGACTACATATTCAATGAAATGGAACATTTAAAGCCGCAAGATGGTCATTAAGTAGAATACATGGAATATCTAAATAAACAATGTCCGTACGACATGATGGGTTTTGTCGCAAAGTTTTGCGTTGTCGGTTAAGATTTACTCAATCTTTACCTAATACTCTGAATCTCAATGTTTAAAGGTTGCCACTTCCCCTCTGAAGTTATTCTCGAAACCGTACGTTATTATCTCGCCTATAAACTCAGTTATCGTGAAATTGAAGAGATACAATTGGAGCGCGGAGTCGTTGTGGATCAGGCCACTATTAATCGTTGGGTTATCAAATTTACGCCAGTATTAGAGCACAGAGCGAGGTGTAGAAATAAGCCCGTATCTGGCTCGTGGCGAATGGGTGAAACCTACATCAAAGTCTTTGCGCTCAAAAACATAGCGTCTGGAGCGCTTTATCTTTTGATAAACGCGATCAACTGCTGTCATTTGAACCTCCTAACTTTCATACGTGTTCGTAATATAACGCAACCTTATTATGACAGGAAGAAATACGGCAAACTCAAAGGGGATAATACGGCAAAAATAACGAATAAATATTATTAACCTATTGTTTTATAATAATCATTTCAAGGTCATTAAAAATGACCTTTCTAAAATCAACACCCCAACCTTACTATGAGTCTATCCCCTCAGAGATGTTCAGAGCCTCCTCAATTTCTACGCCTAAATAGCAAATGGTATTATCCAACTTAACATGGCCAAGTAATAGTTGCACAGCGCGAATGTTTTTGGTTCTCGCCTAAATTAACGTCACCTTGGTACGGCGCATCGAGTGGGTACCATAGAGATAGGGATCGTAGCCGAGTTCCGTTACCCAGCGGAAAATGATGGTGGCGTAACTGCTACAACTAATTGCTTTACCCTGCCTTCGAGGACTTGGGAAAATAGAGTCTGGTGCAGAGAGTTGGCTGTGCAGTGCGTGAAGTGAGCTCAAACTGTACCCCTCTGGCTGTAAAGCACGCGATCTTGAATCGCACCACCAGAAGAGATATCCCTCACTTTCATTCTAAGTAAGTCACAAGAACGTAACTTGCAATCGATAGCGAGATTGAGCAAGGTCGATTTCAAGCCTAGTGCGAATTCGCCAGATATCTTCAAGCTTGAAGGACTTTTTCTGCCCTGTTAGATGACCTTTCTTCGTCCACATAATTGACCTCCAATCTAAACCAGCTCATCTGCATACGCAGGTAATTATATAAAAAGTACTGCATTTCACTCTCAAGGAACCACGATGCCTAGACCTAAACGCGCGTCCGGCAACCACTTTACCCGTGGCGGACAAATTACTTTTCACTCCATTCGGATGTTCTTTCAAGTCAACAATACCTTAGTCTACGCCGCCATTTGGTCGGTGATAGCGCTCACTGGCGTTCTTACCTGGCTACGCGCGCCCGATAACGCCTTTTGGTCTGTGTTCTACTACTGGCGCAATCATATCTATGCCAGCTTTGGGCACAATCTTAACAGCGAAGTCACGACGTTCTGGAGCGGGAAACGCTACGTTGGTACGCTCGCCTCCCAACTGGAAAACACCCAACTCATCGACCTCTACGATAACGTGATACACCAAATACAAATCAACTTCTTAATTGCCATCGGTATTGCCTTCGCTATTTTGATGCTCGCCATGAGTTTCTTTAAACGACAAGGCGAAAAGCAAAGTGAAGATTTCCACGTTCGAGGCTTTCAATACGCCGAACCCAAAGTGCTCACAAATGATTTGAAAAAACGGGCAAAGAAACTCAAGAAACAGGGTGTAGGCAACGGACGAATTTCTGATTTCAAAGTGGATGGGCTGGCCTTATTTAAACGTGAGTTTGAAGTGCAGCACATGCTGATTGACGGCACCACAGGGGCCGGTAAATCCGTCATGCTGCGGAAACTGCTGCGCTGGATACGCAAACGTGGGGATAAAGCGATTATTTATGATAAAGGCTGCACCTTTACCAGTAAGTTCTTTGACCCTAGCCAAGATACCTTACTCAACCCCTTCGATGAACGCTGCGCCAATTGGGATGTGTGGTGCGATGCAAAAGAAGCCCCTGACTTTGAAAATATCGCCAGCGCCCTTATCCCGCAGCATGGCGAAGGTGACCCATTCTGGGTCGACTCCGCCCGGACTATCTTTTCAAGTGCGGCGTATCGCATGAGCCAAGATGACAAGCCCTGCTCGACCGCAAGGCTGCTTAGCCTGATACTCACGTCTGAACTTGAAACCCTGGGTAATTTCCTGCAAGGCACAGAGTCTGCTTCCCTTGTCTCGAAAGACATCAAAAAGACAGCCATCTCCATTAAGTCGGTGCTCGCTACCTACATTAAGAGCCTACGCTTTTTAGATGGCTTGGATGACAAAGACACGAAAGGAGAGCCCAAACGTAAACCGTTTTCTATCACCGATTGGGTACAAGATGACAAACAAAAAGGCTTTTTGTTTTTATCGAGTAACGCGCAGCAACACGCCTCATTGCGTCCTTTGATTTCGACTTGGCTTGCCATTGCTTCTAACGCTATCTTGGGACTCAAAGACGATGAAGACCGCCGCATCTGGGTGATTATGGATGAAATGCCAAGTCTGCATAAACTGCCTGAGCTTGACACCATCATTGCCGAAGTGCGTAAGTTTGGGGGCTGTTATGTGATTGGTCTCCAGTCTTATGCGCAGCTCGTGAAAACCTACGGAAAAAATACCGCGGACGTTATTTTTGATTTACTCAACTCTCGCTTTTACTTTCGCGCCCCATCAGCGCAGATGGCGCAAATCTCATCCAAAGATTTGGGTGAGCAAGAGGTGGATGTCTCAAGAGAGCACATTTCTTACGGTGCAAATGCACTCCGTGATGGGGTATCGATTGGCCACCAGACGGTGACACGACCGGTTATCTCTAGCAGTGAAATCCAAGCCATGGATGATTTGCAATGTTACCTTCGCGTACCAGGAAGCAGCTTTATCACTCGACTGGATTTGCACTTTGATAAGATGCGAGATGTGACACCGGCCTTTATAAAACGTGATTACACCCCATCGCCCGCCATGACCAAAGCGTATCAAAAAGCGATTTACTTTGAGTGTGTCGCCCCAGGTATGCTCCTCAACGAAGAAGAGCGTAACGCACTCACAGAAATCCAAGCCAAGCAATTTGAAACGCCGGAAGAGATGAAGCTGGAAACCGACCAAATCCAACAAGCACAACGAAGTGAGACAGTCAAAGCGTTAGCCAGCAAGGAGTCGGAAAAGCTCAAATCAGACAATGACCATCAAGAGCGCGCGCATCAAGAGCTTGAAGAGTCGGCGATATCTCAAGATATCGAGATGGACTCTGGAGAAATGGTAGAATAAATAGCCATTGCGCTTTAAGGAACTTAAATACCCTCTTAAATGGTCAACTTATCAAAAACTAGGTGTCGAGGGCATTTAAACAAGGATGTTAATCACTGTCCCGTCCTGAAATGTGTTACACATATGACCATTCCAAATAAACACTACGTTAAGCGCACTCAGCGTGATTACACACTAGGCTTTAAATTACAGATTGTAGACGCCATCGAAAAAGGCGATATGACCTATAAACAAGCCCAATCAATTTACGGCATACAAGGTCGTTCGACCGTTCTTACTTGGTTAAGAAAGCATGGCAAAATGGATTGGACTACCAATCCAAGGAAGAACACGATGTCAAAATCACCGAGAGTGAATGAAACACCCGCCCAAAAAATAAAACGACTTGAACAAGAGCTCGAAGACGAACGTCTTAGGTGCCTTCTTCTCAACAGAGTTGTTGATATTATTGATGCTGAGCATGGGATGTCGCTAAGAAAAAGTATATAGCGAAGGAGCAAGAAGCCTTCAAAAGGAGAGGAAATTAAGCTTAAGTAAAGCTTGCTCATTGCTCGATATATCCCGTCACAGAGAGAAAAGCGTGAGGCAACTCGTCAGGCTGAGCTTGCTCCTGTTAAAGGAATGGTCCTTGAACTAAGACGCTTCATGCCTCGGCTAGGAACTCGTAAGCTCTATTTCTTATTGAAACCTAGGCTGATAGCTAAGGGAGTAAAACTTGGGCGTGATGCTTTGTTTGATTACCTCAGGGAAGAGCGCTTACTCGTTAAGCCGAAACGGAGTTACACCAAAACAACGAACAGCAGGCACTGGATGAAAAAACATCCGAACTTGCTAAAAGAAGTCGTTCCGTCAAAACCAGAGAGGTTCTGGTGAGCGACATCACTTATGTTCAGTCGATCGAGGGCTTTCATTACTTGTCATTGGTTACCGATGCCTTCAGTCTTAAAATCATGGGTTATGAAGTCAGCAATGAAATGAAAGCGAGCGATGTTGTGAAGGCCTTAGATATGACGGTAAAAACTCGATGTTATCGTCATGCGACAATCCATCACTAAGAGAGAGGGCTTCAGTATTGTTCTAGTTTTTATCAAGAGAAGCTTAAAAAGCATGACATAACACCGTCAACGTATTTTAGGACGAGACACCTCAACAATGGAAAATAATTATGAACCCAAAAGCCCAATACGGACTGCAAATGAAATACCCTTACAACCAACCTATCCCTAAAGCACATCAACTGCCTGTATGGAAATGCGATTAATGCGTTATCTTTTCCTACACAAAGAAAATGAATATCTTTTATTGAGTAATGAAGATGGCACATTAAAAGAGGAGGCAAGTCAACTGACGCAGCAAGGATTTACTTGTTTCATACACTCCCCCATCGAGGCAGAAGAGAAAGAAACCGCGAAAACGCTATACCTTAAAGAGTTATTATTTTGCGCAACCAATGGTCACATTATCGCCATTCACCAATTAACAGGACAAGAAGTGTGGAGAAATCGGCCACAAGGAAAAGAGTACCAGGCATTAGGAACCACTACGCTCTTGCTAGAAAAAGGTATGTTGATTTGCGGCTCTAACGGATGCGTATTTGCGCTATGCCCCTTTTCAGGCTCTCTTTTATGGGATAATAGTTTACCAAATCTTGGTTTTGGCACAGTGACGCTGGCAACGACACAACAAAACACAACAATTGAAACCATCGTGATTACTCAAACAAACACGACACATGGTCATGATCACGGTCATCATACTCGCCACTCAATTTATCCCTCCATCATCGAATACAATAACCTATGATGAAAAAATACGATGCGGCCCTGACATGTTAAAACAACCTGAACCACTCATTGTTCTCGATATGCTCGACGGCAACGACTGGCGACATTTCGTGCTTACTTATAGAAGACGCTAAAAGGTTGATGCCCTCTACATTGCGTATGCGCTAGAGTTAGATATTCCTGTGGTGACAGATGATCAAGACATGGCTGAGTTAGCCGAAACGTTTGAAGTGAAGTCTATTCCGACTTTAGAGTTAATGAAAATTATGCATGACAACGGTCATGCAGATATCGGCAAAATCAAAGGTATTGTTGACTATTGGAGCGCAATTGGAGATTGCCCAGCTAATCTCCATCGTGATCTTAAGAAATTTGTTCCTGAGTTATAAAAACGCTCAACCCTTGTGAGAGCCCTGAACAAGCAGAACATTCAATGGATTCACTTTCCAAACGTTGGACGAATTTACCCACCCCACTTTCGTGTTATGGAATAAATCAAGGTTCGCTCCACCTGCTATATGCCTGCATGTAGTAGGTAGAGTGAGCCAGACAAACGCAGTACGTCAGAAGTATTTTCGTTTTTAATCGATAACCCTAGCTCACTGAGCGCGACCAACCCCTATTTTTTAATTTCGTCTCAGGAAATTTTAGTGGACCGTCTCAGTGGGCTACTTTATTGATAGTAAGAACCGGACGGGTTTTGACGTTATTTTATATTTGTCTCTCACTTACCCTCTACTTCTGAGCCCTTTTCCTGTTATTGAGGTGAGACGCGAAGCACCGTATTAGTTGAAATGCTAGAAGCTTGTTAACGGTATTTTATCCGTATTATGGTCATGTTATACGGCGTTCCAAATGGGCGGTTAATATGAGAACT
Source organism: Vibrio sp. 10N.247.310.24 (assembly GCF_041467175.1). Taxonomy (NCBI): domain Bacteria; kingdom Pseudomonadati; phylum Pseudomonadota; class Gammaproteobacteria; order Vibrionales; family Vibrionaceae; genus Vibrio; species Vibrio sp. 10N.247.310.24. The sequence goes on along the minus strand of NZ_JBFSUD010000023.1, from coordinate 22,254 downwards.
CGATCATGCTTTTACTTTGCATTAGCCCATAAAATAGTTAAATCATACCTCCTCTAAAAATGAGGTTAAACATTACAGTATTCATCAGTATGCCTAACAATTTTTTGAAACATTACATGGATCTATTATCACCATTAGGAAGCATAACATCGCACTCTATGTTCGGCGGATTTGGTTTATTTTCAGATAAGACAGTTTTTGCTTTCGTTGCGAAAGAGCGATTATGCATAAGAGCGAATGAAAGCCAAAAAAAAGTGTTTGAAAAGCGTGGATTTCAGCCCTTTTCTTATACAAAACGGACGGGTCGGGTTGTCACCTCTTATTACATCCTACCTAATGATGTATTGAAGGATCGTAACCAGGTGCTTCAATTAGCTAAATGTGCACTGAACGATTCCCAGAATAGAGGGTTATCAAAACGTTTATCTTTCCCCGTTAAATTGAGAGTATTACCGAACTTTCAAGCAAGCACAGAACGGATGCTCAGGAAGGCTGGTATTGATTCTGTTGAGTGTTTATATCGTGTTGGCGCAGCCAACGCTTTCCTCGCCATTCGAGCTTCGCATAATGTTCCCGTTAAACTTGAACTGCTTTGGATTCTAGAGGGAGCGATACAAGGTGTACACTGGTCGGTCGTTTCTGACCAAAGGCGCAATGAGTTAATCCATTTGATTGAAACTGTGTGACTATATCTATAAAAACGACAAACAACGAGCCGAGGCTCTGAAGCCCTCTTTATTTATAATTACTGTAATTGAAGGTGATGTAAGTCTTTCGTGGCTTGTTACCATATAAAGGGGCAATAGAGCATTAAACCACCTTTCGTTTAATGCTTTGTAATATTGATATGTGTTTGCCAGCGCCAAGTCATGGGGGCTCTGTCCATTGCCCTGACTTTTTGCTGAGCAAAGGGTCAAGTATGACCGTTATAGCCGTCTGCAGGGGCGCTTTTTGGCGTCTCCAAGCCCTTTCATAAATACCGTCTCTGACTTCAGTAAGGTATCATTCTCGTCGAAATGTTGGGTCATTGTGGGCTTATCTCTCGTGATAAATAAGCCCAGCAGGCCTGGCTATGATAAGTAAGCCATTGTTTGAGTAAAAGAAACTAGCGCTTAATCAAAAAATCATCAATGGATTGACCCGCATCTAATTTCGTTTGAATGGCCGCAGGTGTGCGACCTTGTCCTGTCCATGTTTTTTCAGTGCCGCTCTCATCAGTGTATTGGTATTTCGCGGGTCTTGGTTGACGAATTTTTTTTGTTTTTGGCTGTCCAGTGAGCTCTGCCAGTAAGTCCTCTACCCCTATTCCACTCTCTGACATTTGTTTTGCCATTTCAGCCACTTTGGCCTCTTTTTCTGCGCGCGCTTCACGTTCAGCTTCTTCGCTTTCCTGGCGCTCCAGATACACGGTTGTTAATTTATCCAGTGCTTCTTCAAGCTGCTCAAAAGTTAATTCTCGAGAGAATGCTCGCAAAGTGCGAATGTTCAGTAACGTTTTAATCATTGGGTTCATGTTAAGCCTATTTATTGTTGAGTTTTTATATGACTAAGCGGCAGCATATATAATGCTTGTCGAAGTGTGTGTCAAAATTCATTTGAAAGTAGTGATGCTTTGTTAACTGGGTCTCATATAAAAGCTTAGATGGCACAGAGGGGGAGAAATAAAGAGGTCATTGTCCAACAACGTGCTTATCGCTCACTTTTGGGGAGGAAATGCGATGCAAGAGTAAGTGAATCACTTCATGCTCATCCACATGCTCGATTTCTACGCGATAGACACCTTGGGCTTGCACGGCCTCAATCAGCGCTTTGAGGCGCGTCGTTTTGACAGTCATCACCAAGGGTTTGATTTGGTTATTGTCTTTATCAAACCCTTCTTCAATTTCTGACTGGGTCATGTACAAGATCTCCTCCTCTCTCGCTTTGTCGGGATGGTCGAGCTCGGAAGGAAATTGGTGCTGATCATTGAGGTCTGTCAGCATGAGATAGAGTTCATCCGCCTGTGACAATCGAGCCTGATACTCAAGGTTCAGTTGATTGACCGTCCACAACTTTTGCTCAAGATTGCCTCTGGTTTGGCGACCAATAGTGAGCATGGTTTTTAGGTCGTTTTTGCACACAGAGAATTGAGCCTGCTTTACTTTCGGTTTGAGGTATTTCACCAAGAAGGCATTGCGTTTCTTTACCGTCCAAAACCCACCTTGCTGACTCATAGTGCAATAGAGCGTCAGCAGTGAATGGGTAACCAGCTCATCCAGAGCTAGGTAGTGTTTTAAATTTTGACTCATCAAAGCGCTCTGTTTATCCAATCAGTCGCACAGTGTATCAAATCCCCAATGAAAATCATGGCGTAAGCGCGCCTTTCCTTTGAATAGCAGTGAATACGTTCATTTCACCACTTTACCTTCAACGCCAACTCTTAAATAAGGAGCGACGATGCGTCCCCGTAAGAAAAGCAATCATTTTACCCGAGGTGGCCAAGTCATCTTCCATTCCATTCGAATGTTCTTCCAAGTCAACAACACCATCATCAAGTTCATTGGTTTTGGGATGTTATTGGCCACCCTCGCGTCACGCCTTTTGGGGGAGTTCTATTACTGGCGGAATATTTTATACGCTATTAGACAACTTGGTGAACCCAGTGTGGGACGGTGAGCGCTACCAATCCACGCTCGCGTCTCAGCTTGACAATGTCGTGCTTCTCGATATTCACGCCGAGGAGTGGCGAAACTTCCAAGTCTACTACCTCATTTCGATGTTGGTCGGATTCTTCATCTTTTATCTGCTGCAGCGTTTTTTCAAAGAGCAAGGCGAGAAACAGAGTGAAGACTTTCATGTGCGTGGTTTTCGTCTGGTTGAGCTACAAGTATTAACCAAGATGCAAATCAAGCGCGCTAAAGTGAACCGTAAACGCGGTTATGGCGATGGCACCACGGGCGCGGCGGGTAATCAGTGATGATCCGCAAACTGGTGCGATGGATACGAGAGCGTGGCGACAAGGCCATTATTTACGACAAAGGTTGTGTGTTCACCTGTAAATTCTACCGCCCTGAGACCGACGTCATATTGAACCCGTTTGATGCTCGATGCGCGAATTGGGACGTGTGGTGCGACGCAAAAGACGCCCCCGACTTTGAGAACATGGCCGCGGCCCTCATCCCACAACACGGCGATGGCGATCCATTTTGGGTTGACTCAGCGCGCACCATTTTTTCATCCACCGCCTTTCGCATGAGCCAGGACAATAAACCCGCGACGACCGCACGCCTATTGAGTTTAATTTTGACCAGTGAGCTTGAAGCGTTAGGTAATTTTCTGGAAGGCACCGAGGCCGCCGCCCTGGCATCGAAGGACATCAAGAAAACCGCGATTTCCATCAAATCGGTATTGGCCACCTACATGAAAAGCATGCGTTTTTAGACGGCCTTGATGATGAGCATCGAGACGAAGCGCTGCAGAAGAAGTTTTCTATTACAGACTGGGTACAAGACGATAAGCAGACCGGCTTTTTGTTCTTATAGAGTAACGCGCAGCAGCATGCGTCACTGCGACCGCTCATCTCCATGTGGTTGGCTATCGTGTCCAACGCCATTTTAGGGCTAGAAGCCGATGAAGACCGCCGCATTTGGGTCTTGATGGATGAAATGCCCAGTCTGCATAAATTACCTGAACTCGGCTCCATCACAGCCGAAGTGCGAAAATTTGGCGGGTGTTACTTAATTGGTATCCAATCGTACGCGCAGTTGCTGAAAACCTATGGCAAGAACGCCGCCGATGAGATGTTTGATTTGTTGAACACGCGCTTTTTCTTTCGTGCGCCATCAGCACAAATGGCGCAAATCTCTTCCAAAGACTTGGGGGAGCAAGAAGTCGATATTTCTAAAGAAAACGTGTCGTACGGCGCGAACACGCTGCGTGACGGTGTGTCATTGGGCCATCAAACGGTCACAAGGCCCGGCGGTCTCGCCGAGTGAGATCCAAGCTTTGGATGATTTGCTGTGTTACGTACGTACGCCAGGTGTTGATCTCATCACTAAGCTGGATTTGGAGTTCGATGTCATGAAAGACATCTGCCCTTCTTTCAACAAACGTAGCGTGACATTGTCACAGCCCATGTTCAAACCACTTACTACGAAAGGTCGCACCGAGTCTTCACCTATCCAAAGAAGCGCAGCAACCACTTCTCAAGCTACAACATGCCAAGTTCGATTCAAAAGAATAAATGCTCAACGAGGCAAGCCAAATGAAAGAAGCGATGCAAAGTGACACCGTGCAAGCGATGGTCGAGTCAAAGGATCAAGACAATCTCGAGTACCAGGAGCAAGCGCAGCGAACCATTGAAGAGCAAGCCACCTCACCGGAAATAGAGATGGAAGCGGGCGATATGGTTGAATAGCGCATCAAATAGTCGATAGCCACACAAGACAGAAATAGGTCATTGCAAACCAAATGTATTAGGTATTTTTATGTTACCGAGTTTGTCTAGATTAATCTTCGAGACCTTGGTCGTCTCACTCTTATTTTTTGCACTTTGTCTTATGCAGATCACCAAGAGTCAATTTCAGTGGACGCAACTTTTCATCGCGTCCACTGGCTTTTTATCACTGTATGGTTTGAAGCGCATCGTGGTTTTTTTGTTAAAAAACGCCCCAACACTCCTCACTACATCGTACTCACCTTTGCAGTATTCGCTTTACTCCTGAGCATCAGCATGAAGTACTCGTTATTTGGTTTATTGAATTCGATAGGCCTGACTTTCATGTACTTGGCACCCAGCGTGTCAAAAAGTGCACTGACTCAATCTTAGTCATGACTAGATATTTAGTTATAGTGCACCATAAGCGCACGTAAGCCCTATCATTGATGAGATTCATTAAAGGAAAATCGATGAAAAGCGTAACGCCCCATAGAGACGACACCCTAGAGCCTCATCATCTCGAATAATCACTCAACCACTCTTCCAAGCCTTGCAATGGCAAGGCTTTTTTACGTTCATTCATCAAGGAATTACCATGTCAAATAAGACCCTCTTTAATTCTGACCATCTACCGATATTAAAGAAACAATTACACACTATATTCGATCAACTTACCTTCGCTGAAATCATTCAGGGCAACGCCACCGAAAAAAACACATGGTTATCGATTTGCGCTCAAGCGGTAGGTTATGGCGACTGGGACGACTTAAAAGCGCAAGCAGTCACGCACCACGAGCCAACCCACAACATTCTATTTAACCAAGCATCCATCATTCCTTTCATCCAAAGTGTCAGAGTCAGCTTGGGGGAGCACATCGACAATATTGAAGGCTTTACCCATGTCATACTAAGAAACTTAACTACCGAAGAGTTAAACGCCATGAATGGCAATAAAGAAGAGCTTCCCCCCCTACCCAAAGCGCCAACGTCCTATACGTTAGAATTAGGACCGAATACGGCCTATGCCCGCGACCTTTTAGATTGGCTGTGGCCAAGAACAAAAAATTACCAAGTAGACCCTATCAACACTCAGTATCTAGCGCACATGAAAGAAAAGCGAATGAGCTTGAGCAAGTCTCAAGCAAAAGAGCGCGCTTTGGATGTTTACCCACACTCTGGCATGCTAATCAGAGACATCTTAGAGCAACTGATTTCAGAAAATTACCTAGAACTCAACGATGATCAAAGGTGCGTCACTTTTACTCGCAAAGGTCTTAATTATCTCAACGGAAAAATGACCCACGAATATGACGACCAATGGAAAGAATGGTTTAAGGCATTTGCAGCGCATCTCAAAAAAATCCCATACCGATACATCAAGATAGATTGGACACCCTATATCGATTTATATGCCCGGGGCATGTCACCCATTGAGGCGGCAAAAAGTCTTGAATGGTCAGAATGCTACACTCAAGCACACTCAGAGATCCAATCGGCCATTAAACACCAACTCGACATCCATCTGCCTCTATACCCCAAGGAACGATACCTGCAATTTACGCCTAGAATATTTCTGACACCTGAGCTGACCAGCAACAAGGTAACAGACATTCATTTTGAATTTATAGGACCCGACTGGGCTAAACCAAACGGCAATCCAAAAACAAAGCGCTTTTGGCCAAACAAACGCTACGTGTCTGTTTATTTAGAGACCTCCCCCAAAAGTCGAGGTTGGTATGCCGTCATTCCCGATGAGGTTGATTGTTTTCAAGTGAGCTACAAATGGACAAGCCAGTCCCATTCTTTTGCAAGCGTCACCCACCATATGACTTACCAGTTAGAGCCAAATATAGAGTGTGCTCAAGATTGGCTGTATGGCAATGAGTGCATGAAGCATTCTGATTCTTCGAAACTAGCGATGGCCGCCGATGAATACAGCTTTAACCATCTAGAATGCCTGACTCATGGCAAGCATTTAACCAATGAAGAAATTGTAGCGTTAGACCGATTTAAAGCGGGCATTACATCCATTCACATTGATGAAAATGGCGTCATCATTCACGAAGAACGAACGTTAACCGCTAGCAATTCCTTTGCTTGTGTTGGGATCATTTTGTAACCACACCTCTTTTAATTCCACTTCCCCCTTAACCTCCACTCACCGCTCAGTTTTGCTGCTAGCGGCAATTTGCGTTGCATAAGGAAAATACTCATGCTTTCTATTAGCCCATTAAAATCCGCTTCTGGCGCTGCCAAATATTATCTCAGCGAAGAAAACCCCAAAGACCTACCTGACGTCTCTTTAGAAAAAAACGCGGGCGATAACTATTACCTCAAGGAAAAAGACCAAGAAGAAAACACCTTCTGGCATGGCAAGCTGGCCATCGAAGCGGGACTGGCGGGTAAACCCGTAGAGCAAGCCACCCTAGAATCGGTACTCTCAGGCAGTCTTGGCGGTGAAACCATTAAAGGAAAACGAGATGATCATAAATCGGGCTTCGACCTGACCTTTTCTGCGCCCAAATCCCTCAGCGTTCTTGCGCTTATTGGCGGAGATAGCCGCCTCATTGAAGCGCACAATAACGCCGTGAAGTTCGCCTTAACAGAGCTGGAGAAAGACGTAGCACAAGTCAAAGTCACCCATGAGAAAGGCGTTCAAGAATACGAAAATACGGATTCGATGCTATTTGCAGTCGTACGCCATAAGACCAGCCGTGAAAATGACATGCAAGTGCATTCGCACGCGCTAGCCGCTAACATGACGCGCGATAAAGAAGGAGATTTACGCGCTTTATCAACCAGCCTAAAACAAAAAGGGGGCGTGATTAACGGGACTGGCGAGCGCATTTACAACTTCCAAAAATACTACGGTATCTTGTACCAGAGCCAATTAGCTAAAGAGGCAGAAACCCTCGGTTATTCCACGCGAGGCGTCGGCAACGGTCAGTTCGAAATCAGCGGTGTCCCTCAGCCTATTCTTGATGCGTCGTCCACTCGCAAACAACAAATTGACCAACGCACACTCGATTTAGGCTTTGACTCGCGCGCGGCGAAAGACGTAGCAAACCTCGATACTCGTAAAAGCAAAACCTACCAGAGCAGTGACAGCCTCAACAAACAGTGGCAAAGCACCGTAAAAGAGCAAGGGTATGACCCCGCAGAGCTTGTCACCATGGCGCAACAAGTAAAGGAAGCGCAAAATACCCCGCCACTCGGTGAAACCCAAGCCGCGATCAGCAGAGCCATTGACCATCTAGGGCAATACAGCACTGCGTTACACCTTGAAAAAATCATTGAACTCACCGCCTCAGAGTTCACCAAAGGCGGCGTGCAACTCAACGCCCTTGATATCAAAAAAGTCGCGGATGCAATGATTAAACAGGGCGACTTGATAGGACTCAGTCAAAAAGGGCAATACACCACCAAAGGCTTAATTGATAACGAACAAGCGCTTATCGACAGCACACAAGGTCGTGCGCATCACATGCGCACCCACGTTGAATCGAACACGCTCAACAAGCTCGCTATCCCTGAAAGCCAGCAGCGTATACTGACCGAGCTGTACCACTCCACCAAACAGTTCCATGTGGTCAATGTACACGGCTCATCACAGGGTATTGCGCAGCAGCTACTCAATGTAGGCAATCACAGCGGTAAGCGTGTCCAATTGGTCTCCCAAAGCGTGAAAGCCAAGACTGAGGGCATGGAGAGCGTACAGCGCAAGAGTCAAACACTCAGCGCCTGGGTCGGTCAGCTCTTTTCACCAGAGCAGCGCCACACTACCCATAGCTTACTGCAAAGCGATACGCCGCTGACCAATAAAGACATCTTGCTCATCGATGACGCCAATAAGATGAGTGCCAATGAGTTGCTGGCCCTCACCGATAAAGCCAAACAATCGAGCAGTAAAGTGGTGATGCTTAATCGCGTATCAAGCCGTCAGGGATTTAAAGCCAATAACGCTATCTCGCTGTATCAAAAAGGCAATGTGGAGAGTCATTCTTGGGTTGGCAAGCGAGCCAGCAACACCAACGTAAAACTGCATGACAATGATACCGATAGGATAGCGCGGGTGTACGCCGACCTCCCCGATAAAGCCAACACGCAAGTGATTGCCACTTCCAGCGTCGAGCAGCGGCGGTTAACCGAAGCGATACGGGGCCAGCTCAAAAATACCGGCGCCCTCGCCAGACACGAAACCACCCTATTCACTCAAACCCCTCACCCCCTCTCCAAAGCGCAACAACCCCTCGTTCAACACTACAAACCAGGCATGACACTCACCCATTGGGAGAAAAACAAACCTCAGAGTTTTGTCATCGCCAGTATCGATAAAGAGAGCAACACCATGACCGCACTCAGCAAACACGATGGACAATCACACACCTTTGACCCGTCCAGTCGCGCCTTTAAGCACATGAAGATGCAAATCAATAAACCGCAAAGTCTCAACATCGCCCAAGGCGAACGTCTTCGAACGCTAGGCAAACACTTCCCTGCTGGCTTGGACGCGAACCAAAGCTACCTTGTCACTCACATTGACAAAGAAAGCCTCACGCTTGAGAGCAAAGGGGAAACGCAGCGCGTCAACTTAGAGAGCTTAAAAGACGCGCCGCTGCAATACGACTACGTTCATAGCGCCCACCATATTGAGCCAAAAGCCCATACTTTACTGTCAGGCAAAGCATTTACCCTATCTAAGCCCCTGATAAACGACCTGACTGAAAAAACAGAGCGCCTTGATATCTTCACCGACAAACCAGACAAAGCCCAAAGCGCACTTGAAAAAGAGCAGGTCTCCCCGTCAGCCATTGAGCGTGTACTGCAGACGCAAAACGTCAACGACCGCTACCTAAACGACGCCACCCAAGATTGGCTAAAGCAGGATGTCAGTCAGGCACTGTCAGCACTCGCCAAAGCGCAAAACGCCCCACTCATCGAAAAAGCGGTCAGCTTTGCCCTGAACCACCTCTCAGAGCGAGAAGCGGCGTTTAGCCAAAAAGCCTTAGTGGTGGAAGCGGTGCGTTACGCCTTTGAAGAAGCCGGAGGCTCTATTACCAAAGAGCAGGTTGAAACAGAGCTGACTAAACGCAGCGACACCCTCTCTGCAGAGTACAGTGACGGCACACGCTGGACGACGCACGCCGCGCTGGAGACTGAAAAGCGCATCTTGCAAAACATCGATGATGGTAAAGACCAACATCAGCCTTTTGCTACCCACAAACAGGTGCAGGACTTCCTCGATACCAAGCCTCGCCTAACCCAAGGGCAAAAGGACGCCATCACCCTTATCTCAACCACCAAGGACAGCTTTGTGGCCATCCAAGGGCTAGCCGGTACAGGTAAGTCCACCATGCTTGAATCCAATATTGAACTTATCCAGTTAGTCAAAGAAGCCAGCCAGCAGCCAGAGCAAAGCGTCATCGGTCTTGCGCCCACGCACGCCGCGGTTGCAGAGCTAGAAAGCAAAGGCGTGAAAGCGCAAACGCTAGACAGTTTGCTTTCTGACATCCGACAAGGCAATCGAGAAGCCAGTGACTATCAACACACCTTGTTCTTTCTCGATGAAAGCTCCATGGTCAGCAACAAGCAAGCCGATGAGTTCACAAAGCTGGTCAATGACAGTCAGTCCAAAACAGTCAAATTGGGCGATAAAGAGCAGTTATTGTCACTCAGTGCCGGTAAACCCTTTGAGCTGGCCATGAGCCAAGGTCGCATCGATACCGCTTACATGACCGATATGGTACGTCCACAAAATGACATCTTGCACAATGCACAGCAAAACACCATTGATAAACAGCCGCTCAGCGCCCTAGACAAACTCCAGCAGCAAACCCCTGACACCCAGGGCAACAGCCAGCATGTCATTTCTACGCTGGATGAAAACGACAAAGACCGACTCAGAGCGCAGCTCACCGCCACAGAGAAGCTGCCTTATGTGGTCGCCAAAGACTATTTAGAGCGCACCCCCGAAACGCGAGACAACACACTGATTATCGCGTACACCAACCAGGAGCGAGACACCATCACCGAACACATCCGTGTCGGTTTAATGAAAAAGAGTGAGTTAGGCAAAGAGAACGTCATCGCAACGAGGCTACGCTCAATCGGCGCGACGGGGGAAGAGCTCACCACCATGATGCCGTATCAAAAAGGCTTGATACTGAGCACCAAGCCCGGTGAGTACGCGGCAATCACTCACGTTGACTCTGAGCATGGCGTAGTAACACTTCAAGACGCAAGTACAGGTAAGACAAGGCCGTTCTTACCGCGTAACCGTGATCACCGTTTCACCACCCTGTTCTCTACGTCAGAAAAGCCACTTTCAACCGGCGATAAAATCATCACCCGTTTTACCGATAAAGAGCGCGGCATTAAAGCCAACGTGGAGTACCGCATCACGCAAGCGAATACAGACAGTGTTATCGCTCAATCTAAGACAGGACAAACACTCAGCCTTAACCCTAATGCGCTTAAAGACGGGCACTGGGACTACGCCTACAGTCGAACCGCAGACATGGCGCAAGGATCCACCTATCAACACGTCATTAGCGCGATACAAAGCAAAGGCGCACTGACCAACTTAAGACGCGCCGGTATCGATGTGACTCGTGCCAGTCAGCACATTCGGCTCTATACCGACAACACAAAACAATTGGTCAAAAGCTGGCTCTCTAAAGAGAGCCATAAAGCCAGTGCAATAGAAACCCTTAACCAAATCCCACCCAAAGACACCACATACTTTAACCGTAATGCTCTGCCTCATGAGGACGTCCGATTCCAAAATAAAAGCGGTGACTTTGACTACAACAAATTTAGGGAGCACATCAATACGCAACTACCCAAATACACCGAAAGTCTCGCCGTTCAGTTATTAGGCAAGCCTAACCAATCTAAATCAGACCGTGATTACTTAACCTTTGGCCTTGGTAAATCAGCCATTAAAGTCACCTTAACCGGAGAATATCGCGGGTATTTTAAAGACTACACCACAGGCGAAAAAGGCGCATTGATTAACCTAATCATGAGTCATAAGGAAATGAATTATAAAGCCGCGATGAATGAAGCGCACAAGATGCTCAATGAGCCAGATAAATATCAATTGGAGGAAAACAATAAACACGACAAATTACTGAGCACCACCCCAAGGCATATTGCGCAGTTTGAAGAACGGGCTAAAGATTATATCAATCAAAGCTTACCGATGGATAACACACTGGCCCAAACGTACTTAAACAAGCTCGGTGTCAATAACATTGAAAATAACCAGGTTAAGTTCCACCCGGCGGTCTATTCATCCGAAGACAAATCCTTTCACCCTGCAATGCTAACCAACATCCACAATAAAGAAGGCGAAACCAAAGCCATTGAAGTGACCTATTTAGACACTCAAGGAAATAAAGATACCTCCCTAGACATTAACCCAAGAACCCTAGGCACAAAGTCCAAACAATTAACCCAATTCCATCAAGGAGAGAATTTAAATACCACCATCATCAGTACCTCAATTGAAAACTCATTCTTAATTCGAGACCAAACTCAAGGGCAGATTGATATTATTAATGTCAATCACAAGAACGACATTCAAAACATCTCTACCGATGAGCTGAGACAGAACATCATTATTGTATTAAATCATGGCAATCACGATTTAAACCCGAACAACATTGAAAAAATCGTCGAGAACTTTCATGGCCGAGACATTCAATTCATGTCAGATGATAACCTAAAAGATGACATCAAATCGTGCATTGATAAGTTAGATAGGGATAACAGCGCGCATGATATTGAATTAAGTGAAGCACACTCTTCTCATCAAGAGAATGAATTAGACACCATCAACTATAATGATAAAAAAGAAACCGACAGCCAATCACTCGAACACTTTGAGCCAAAAGAATATTCCCCTCAGCAAGAGATGGAATTTAATCAATCAGAGAAAGAGAGCCATTGGGAAGACAGAGAAATCGACAGAGAGTTAGAGCGATAATAAAAGGGTAGCCAATGGCTACCCTTTTTTTTCGCCTTCAAGATATTCATCGACGCTTTTATCAACCAAAGCGGTGTTGGATTTTCTTTGCTCAATCGAATCCGCTTTATTCTTATAATACCCCTCCCCATCAAAGCTATGCGCCAAATTTAAATTTAGCACGCCTTGTACCTGCCTAACTCTACGATACGTTTCTTCCATCAACTCACGGTTCGACGGCCGCTCATCGTCACTGTCATTCAGTTTGATACGCAACGCCAAGGTAAAAAGCTGACGAGTTGCCTCGGCATCACTTAACTTTTCTCTGTCTCTGAACTTCTTAAAATCTTGCTCTAGCTTCCCTCGAAGGGAGCTTTGTAAAGGGTAAGAACGTGACATAATTTAGCTTTTTCTCCTCAATGAATGTCAATGAAGCCCACCTTTAAGCCTCAATGAAATCCAATAAATTCTCAATGTAAACCCATTGTACTTAGTTTTGAAAAAACCGCTACAACCTTACCGATAAAGGGATAAATAACAATTTAATTAAATCCCATTGAATTTAGATTGAAATCACCACAATCCCTTACACAGAAAGGCGCCAATGATAATTCAATGTAATTACATATTTTCACACTGGGATTTCAGCGGCTAATTAGTTGAGATTTTGAAAATTTTTTCACGCTCTATTTCGCCTCCACTATTAAGCATAAATCATTGTTTTTATAGGTTTTAAATTCATCACAGACAATCATTTAAATCGTTTACGATTTAGCGTGGTGTGTGGTGAAGAATTGAAAATACAGGGGCATTTTTGGAACACTTTCCAATTAGTCTTTGTTTTCGCTAAGAGACTAAATTATCGATGAAAAACGCCCCTATTGGAAGGGGTTGGGGTGTAGATTTGACCACACTGTTTTTACATTAACGCCTAGTTCTCTTATACAGGGGCACTTTAACCCCCAAAATACAGACCAAAAATGACAGATTACAGTTAACTGAAATTAGCGCTAGAACGCCTCTGGACAATAAGCGAGTTAATCATTTTTAAAATCAATACAAAAAAGAGGTCACATTGACCTCTTTCGTAGATTCATTTTCTTGAGAGTAAACTACATCTATCATTATTTTGACCTAGGGTGTTTAATTACTCTTAATTTTTCTGCTCATATTCTTAGCTACCATGCGCTAATTTAGAAAGCGTTAAAGTTCCAGATCAATGCTCTAAAGATCGTAAAGCCTCACCTAGCAGGTCTTCTGGCGAAAGGTTAGAGTGGGTGTTCATTATACTTTCGATTCTCCTTGTAGGAAAAGATTTACAAGTCTTCCCTTTACCATCAAAGTCCTCTTGTCTTCTGCCGTATGCAATGTACACATTAATGAGAGTACACTCCCTCTCTCTCACTGAGCAGGTAATTTTCCTGAGTTTTTTTTGAAGACCTTCAAACATTCTATCGAGGCTTTGGTCACTATTTGCCTTAGTAAAGTGACCATAGACTTCAGAGATAGTGCTATTTATTGATAGCTCAAACCTATGTACTTCTTGTTTCATTTAAAATAACTCAAGTATTATTGGGATTTATATTACACATACTATAACCAAAAAAATTGAAAGTTATTGGTTAATCAATTTAGTCAGCTTTGGCTCTCTTTGTTATCAGCTTTTGTCGACAAAGCTAACTGCTTCCAGTTACAAAATACATCATTGGCACTCGCCAATGAGTCGCGACGACATACTGACTCAGAGTTGGACAATTATTGGTTAGATTAAAAAACCTACTAAAGATCCACGCAATACCATTAACTTGAATTAATACTCACTTAATGTACATAAAATAACAACCACCGGCTAAAAGTAGGTGGTTATTAAGTTACCCATTGCTACTTGAAGAGGGCGTTGTTGATCAAATCAGCTTGAGGTTCAACGACGCCATATTTGACTAATCGTTAGCTTCTAACAGGCATACCTAGTCCTATGACTTTGTTTATAGCTTTGACATTCGCCATGATTTCTCCCACTTGAGCGTTGTAACATCTCAAGCTCAATTTACCGCTGGTTAGTCCTTTATATCGAGACATTGCGGTCTCAGATATTGAGCGATAGTGGTAACCAGACTCAGATTTCCACTCCGTTATTGTTCCGTTTTTAAGAGCCTCTACAGCTTCATTTCTGGGATGCCCATCTTCCCAAAGAGCCGCATTCTTTCGAGGTGGTATCAACGGAGTACAGCCCTTATTTTTCAGAGTCTCATGGCAACTTTTTGTGTCATATGCTCCATCAGCAGATACTGTATGGATCTTTCTACGTAAAGGGTTGAGTAATGTTGGCAGCACTTCGTTATCGCCAACACTTACAAGACTGACTTCTGCACTAATGGCCTCATGAGTTTCTACATCAACAGCTAAGTGCAGTTTACGCCAAGTTCTGCGTTTTTCGGCGCCGTGCTTTTTCACTTTCCATTCACCCTCGCCAAAAACTTTGAGACCAGTCGAGTCAATGGCTATATGGCGAATAGCTCCTTTGGATTTATTGCGATATTTGACCTGAACTGTCTTCGAGCGTTTGCTGATACAGGTGTAGTCAGGGGACGTCAGTGGAACATCCAATAGCTCAAAGATAGAATCAATAAAGCCTTGAAGAGCACGTAATGGTAATGAGAATACTCCTTTAATCATCAAGGCAGTTTCAATCGCTGTATCAGAGTACTGAAAGCCTCTACCACGCTTACCATGATGGGTTTTGCATCGCCATGCATCTACGGCTGTATCATCTATCCAGAACGTAACCGAGCCCCGTTTGCACAAAGCCTTATTGTACTCCGCCCAGTTAGTTATCTTCTTTTTCGCCTTACCCATGTTGTCACCGCTCTAACCATCATAAAGGATCAGATCGCAGGACTCGAAAAAGGTTCAATTGATTTAGGCAACAACGCCCTTGAAGAGCTCTGTTTACTTTCCCTTACGCCAGTAGTCTTCGAAATTTGTCCTTCGAATTTCTTTAAAAATCCATCTACGTTCAAACCTGAAAAAAAAGCGAGAATATAAAATAGGTGTTCGGGTGAGCTAATGGCTTTTCCACCAATAGCTATTAAGCCTACGTTGATCATGAAGTATGTCATTCCTCCCATAATTAAGGAGACTAAGGGACGTAATACATACCAACTCAACCAAATTGTATCCCAACTTTTCCGAACACATCTATTCAGATAGACGGCCCTCAAGCAATATAAACACCCACCGATTAGGCCAAAAAGCACACACTCAACTAACAACTGATGCTTGCTGAGCCAAGTTGGTAATGCCGCGTATGAGCAGGCAATAAAGTAAGAAAAAGGAACACTAAGAAGCCCCAACAAATATAGACTTACCCAGACTACGGAATACCCATCTTCCTTCACTCCTTGTTCGACATCGACACTCAGTTGTGCTTCGTTCTCATTACTAGGTTGCATTAAACAAAAATTCCCTATGTCCGTTTGTAAGTGATAAGTAACTATTGTCTAGAGATTTGTTGCTAAGGATCATTATTATAAAGAATCTTAATTGATGAGAAGACTCTTTAAACGTGCTCCTTATTGTATTGATATCTTCTCTTGATGGGCTTGGTGACTCTTCAGAATGAGTATGCCAATCTCCAAGGTAGTGCAGCCCTTTTTTATGAAATCTTTCAATTGTCTTGTTTGCTTTGCCTTTGTGTAGGATAAATTGAGTTTTAGCTCTCCGATCAAAAAAGTTAGGCTCAGATATAGATTTAATCTCAACTAAGCCGTCCTTAAAGGTACCAAAAAGCATTCCACCAGATTCACTATCACTCCTCTTTTGGAAATAGCCGCACAGTGCTTTAGCAGCTTGTTCTGTTAGGACGACTTTTAACCCCCTTAGTTGGTGAGAACTAAACTCCATTTGCCAACTCCTCGACTCGGATAATTTTTGATCCTTGCTCTGGATCTCCATGTGCCATAACCCAATCGCTGTTCCAAGTACCTCCGGTACTTTCTACTAAAGACTTTCGACCAACCCAAACAGTATGCTTCAAATTACTATCTACTTCTCCACTGTGGACAATATTACAGATCGTTTCACAGATCATTCCATGTCCATAACTCAATTCAATTGCCCCGTAAGGTTGATAAAACCCTCCACAAGACGGTAGCGCTTCAACAGTACTCTCTTGGTAAGTCGTTACTGGTCTCTTTAATATCCCGGTACTATCGAATAAATCAAAATAATCAAAGCTACCATCCATGTTTACAAAGCAATGAGTTGCGGTAGCATGAGCTTCCGTGAAGCAAAAAACTACAGGGCTGATTATATCTTCTTTTTCAGTTAAATCTCTCATAGCACAATCAGAAGCCCACTCACCAGTAGCACTCACTATCACATCACAATCCTTTATTTCCTCAATAGTTGCTTCATCTTTAAACCATTCACTCTGGCTGCATAAATCTACTTCAACCCAAGGAAACATGCGATTAAGTTCATCTTCACAAGCTTTTGCTTTATTTTGGCCAACATGTTGCTCTCCTAACCAATGACGACCGATGTTTGCTGGTTCCAGAATATCCCCATCTACCAGTACAAATTTTTTAAACCCGGACCTAACCAATAGAGGGAGTAATCCTGAACCAACAGAACCTAGTCCAAGGACTGCTATCTTGATTTCACCTAAATCCTTTAAGGCTTTGTTCCTATCTCTACCCAGCATCCAACTAATATCCTTACGATCAACATTGACACCATTCAGTTTTATATTTCGACTACGTCCTAAGAGAACCTTATTAGAAACCTTGCCAGGCCTATAACCATTACCTAAAATGGGTTTCCTGTATGTTTTACCTCGGTTTCCTGTACCTAGAGCGTTAGTCTCAAGACTCATCCCAACGCAGGCTATACCGTTAGTGGTTTCAACTCTCACTAAAAATATCGGAAAAGGTTTCGGTACTGATAATAAGTCCGCTATACACTTATTTAAAGGATCAGACGCCCATCCCTGTTTTATTAGAATATCTTCGATTTCACCCAATGTTTTAGGGTATTCGCATGGTTTCCAAGGTTTATCAAGACTAATTAGAATGCTAGTTGTTATATTACGGTACTTTGGTTTGACGCCAGCCCTTTCCAGCCATGAGTTAAGTTCTAGGGAACTGTCGGCAAAAACAACTCCTTTCTGTTTGGTATAAGCTACATATATTTGTCTAGATGGGGTCCTCTGTAAGTTATTCAAACTAGATACTTTTATGGTATGCGGGTTTGCATTTGTCCAGTAACTTAGGAATCCATTTTCAAAGTCATCGTCTAATTGACCTTTGATTGTTTTTGAAACCATTTTATGAGCATCGTTAACTAGGGTATGAATGTACGAATGGTCATGTGGATTAAAGGCTACCTGACTACTCCAAATACATAATCGCCCACCATTTTCGATATGAGGGTGCTTCAGAATGGAAGTATGAGGTCGAACATAGATTTTCGGAGGCACATAAGGGAACGTCTCTTTTGCTAGCACAACAAGTGAGAGTTGCTCACCGTCAAGAGTTATATCCGTTTTTATTACCCATGCCCTGTGTTCTTGAGGCAAAGGAAGTTTCCACTCCTTTGCCTTCTTTGAGGTCAGCAACCGTGCGTTGTAGCGCTTGAACAGTACAGACCCAAGCGACAACAGCGCAGCACCGATCGGTTTACGCATAAGTATTTTTGCCTTCCTTTTTCACCGTCTCTGGGTCACTCATGGTCGAAAAAACTACAGGAGGGACCGATTTAATAGCTTTGCCATTCTCAAATGTGATGAGGAGCGATGTAGGTTTGCCAGAGTCGTCTTCCTCATCGGCGACGCATAAGAATTGACCTTCGACATTATCCAAAATGTTTTCATATTCTTTTCTTGCGAGAGGGGAAGGAGGGGTTTTCTCTCCAAATTGACGGCTACTTGAAACAATAAATGAATCTGATAAAGCATTACCAAGTGCATTGATAGCTTTTTTACTTGGCTGAGGGTCAGTGTCTTTTGATTCACTGTCTTCTGACAGACTGTGCCATGAGCAGTGATGTGGAGCCTGTAAAACATCATACTCAAGAAAGTCAGTGTTCTCTTGTTCTTTTAGGTTGTCGTAGAGGCGCTCCCAGCACTTAACCTCAGCATCTCCGCCATTCAAGAAATAGTTAGGACATCCCTGTTCGTCTGAGATTGTAAATCGAACTATGGCACTAGAGTTATTTTTAGATAAAGTTGTCTCTTCATCATCAATATCTTGGCGGTCTGCTGGACCAAGTAGCACCCCTTCAATAGAACCATCATCTAATCCGGATTTTTTCCCAATGAATTCATCGTAAAGGTCTGCAACAATACCTTCATACCCTTCAGTTTTGCCGTCTTCATCATGAGTCAGTATAACAATACGGTCCCCAAGCTCTCCAACGGTACCACTAGCTTTGTAAAGGTTGGCTCTACGCTTAGCCTCGGTGTTAATTGCTTTAGCGTCATCTGTAAGAGTATTGGTTGCGTTACCATTCTTTTCGGGCTTTCGGCTTGCTCTACGGAACACCCTTGGAGATGACCAAAGTTCATTGATAATTATTTTGTCGTCTTTTTCTTTCCAGTCATCAGGGGAGCCTGTATGGAAAATTTCCTTGAAGCCTCTAGTGTGGTCCTGATCTGGATGAGTAATCAGATATGCATCTATAAATAGCTGATTATCATCATTCCTATCTAGTCGCTCTCTAAGCATTGACTTAACATCGACGACATCATCGGATGGTTGTCGATAGTTGCAATCAATCAAAATTCGCTTTTTATTTTTTGTTGTTATTAAAGTCATATCCCCGTTATCTACAGGAAAGAATTCAATAGATGGAGTGCTCATATTCTAATCTCCTTCACTCAGCATGATATTAATGTGAGTCCACACCATGTGGACTTTTTCTGAGTCGGCATCACAATATATGGGGAGGATAATTCCGCGAATAAAGTGTGGGATATGAAAAAGTTTTCATTGAATAAATTAATGTGAGATGACTCACGCATACCTGTAAATGACTTAAAAATAAGTTACATATTTAAGGTAAATGAATGAAGGCAGTTTTGTGGTGTTTGCAACTCAATTCAAACGAGCGTAAATGCAATCACGGTTGCTCTTTGTCTATAATTGAATAAATATTCACACTCGTAAGAAGATATTGGGCTAAAGAGATAGCAACAGAACCAGTGAAGATGAAGCGTGCGAAAATGATTTTGGGGCACTTTCTAGTTAGAAAATGCCACGGGTAAAAATTCAACCTGAGAGGTTTTTGGACAAAACCTTGTTAGAGTAGCCACTTAAATTAGAAAACTACGGATAAGTTTTAGTACTGCAAAATGCTGTATTACACTCTTTGCTGAGGTGCTAACCGTCAACGAAAACAAACAGAAGTAAGCACTGAGTGCTACGCAGTTAAGATGACGTTATTGCTTGTTGATATGGCAATTAAGCATAAGTATTAGCCCTCCATAAACTGTCTACTACCCGTCATCTAGCAATTTCAATCAGGCATAATAAAATCTTCTTGGGTATTATCATTTCTAAGATTTTTAAGTTGGAGTATAAAAAGCAGTGAGCGTGATTAAACATCATGAACGACAAATAAAAAAAGTGTGCGATTTTATAGATGGTAACCTAGATGGCGAGTTCTCACTTGAGCAGCTAAGTTCTGTAGCTGCCAGTTCAAAGTACCACTTTCATCGTATCTTTAAAGCGTTTATGGGGATTAGCGCTATGCAATATGTGTTGTTGGCACGAATGAAACGCGCTTCTTTCAGGTTAGCATTCGAGTCAGAGTACAGTGTTACTGATATTGCCTTTGAAGCTCACTTCACAAGCCTAGAAGCCTTTAGCCGTGCTTTTTCTAGGATATTTGGACAATCACCTTCCCAATTTAGAAATCAGCCTGAGTGGCGTACTTGGCACTCAAAGTATGAATATCATCCACCGATAACAGGAGAAAGTGTAAAGGACGTTCAAGTCGTAGACTTCGAAAAAAGAGAAGTTGCATTAATTGAACATAAAGGTAGCCCAAGACTGGTATACGAGACAGTAGCCAAGTTCATAAATTGGCGAAAATCAACAGGTTTATCTCCAATAAATACCAGCGAAACATTTGGTATTCCTCACTCTGACCCAAACGATACGCCTGATGATGAGTTTCAGTTTGATATCTGTGGCTTGCACGGAGGAGAGGTTCTAGCAAACGCCTATGGAATAAAATCTGGAACAATACCAAGTGGCAGATGCGCCATGGCTGTCCATGAAGGAAGCCATGATAGTATTAGTAACACCGTGTATCACTTGTACCATAAATGGCTGCCAGATAGTGGCGAAGAATTAAGAGACTCCCCTTGTTTCTTCCGTTACTTAAACTTTGCTCATGAAGTTAATGAGTGTGGGTTGTTAACAGAGATCTACCTACCAATTAAATAGTAAATGCAATTATGGTAAATCAACCACCTACGCACAACGAGCGTTACGTAAAATCTACACTCAATTAAGGAAGAGTCATATTACCATCTAAATAGACTAAACCGTCTTTTAAGCCCTTAAATTCATGTTGACTGTCCCAAAATAGCTCAAAACGAAAGAACGGCTCATCGCCGAATATAAAGAGCTAAGTGTATCCACAATAGCAAAGCCTAGGAGAAATTTTATGCAAACCAAGATAATACAAGATGGCGGTGAACCATTTAAAGTTTTGGTACACGAGTCTGGTGAACAAAACAGTCCAGTTATACTGTTTTCTGTCGGCGCAGGTGGAATGCCTGAACGATATTCAACTCTTTTGGATACACTAAAAAAATCAGGGTGTACAATAATTGCTCCATGTTTTGAGATGCTTACAAATCATTTTCCTAATAAAATTGAATTATCTCTTAGAGCAAGACGACTGTCCCTCTCTCTAAAAGCATGTACACAACCTAATTCAAAAGTGATAGGAATAGGGCACTCGATTGGTGCTGCTACACTTATCGCTTTAGCTGGCGCAGAGATGCAAACGAGATCAAGAGAAATAGTTGATATTTTACCGGACAACAGACTCGTGTCTTTGGTAATTTTGGCTGCGCCAACTAAGTTTTTTTATGCTCCAGGTTCGCTTGACACAGTTAATATTCCCATTTTTGCGTGGGTTGGCTCAGAAGATGAGATTACACCGAGCGCCCAAACGGAATGGTTGGCTCAAACCATTCCTAATCCGCAAATGGTGGAAATGAGAGTTATTGAAGGTGGCGATCATTTCTCATTTATGGATCAAGTACCACCACATATCGCCGAGCCTCAGATCGATAAGAATAAATTTTTGCAGGAATATTCTGAAGAAATTAGTAAGTTTGCTTTAAGTCAAAAATATGTTTTGGATTAATCACCGTGAAAATACGGCTAACAACGTTTAAGACGGATTCGTAATTTCGACATAATATTTAAACCAAATTCTAAATTCAGTGTTCATTATTCCTATTATGACAAATGTGCGATTTTGCTATCCCAAACAACCCTCAGACCGCCTAAAACGCTCTAAGCGGATATTTGGAACGCTTTCAGTGCGATTTTCAGGGCAAAAATCAGCAAATTCATTTGAGCTAAGAACAACACTATGACGGCCACTTTTCGGACTTTGTGAGTTTTGGGTGTCAGATTAGTTATATGTGGTCAAAACCCACCCGACCGAGAACGTAGGCTTTTTGGCGAAACTAAAAATGGGGCAGAGGCGTGTTACAAACTTTAAGCTCCCCCGTAATGACAAACTTCAGTAGATAGTTAGATTTCGGATAATCACTACTAACTAAGTTTGAAAGGTTTACATTGCGTACCTTGATGATACCTGAGCTTCCAACAAGTGCCCGTAA
>NZ_JBFSUD010000022.1:0-63681 GCF_041467175.1 Vibrio sp. 10N.247.310.24 | reverse complement strand
ATGAAGTATGACCTTACCATTTTGGTCTACGGCATGAAGACTAAAGTGGTTTTTAGCTAGGTCGATACCGCAGAAATAAGAATAATCAGACATGGTGCCTCCGGTGCAATTAAGTACCACATCAGTGTGGCAGCTCCTCGGGAGGGGGAATCCATGTCATTCGTTAGTTTGCTTCAAAGAATAGGGAAGTATCATGGAAGAAAAACGAGTAAGCATGAGACCAGCAAAACCGAATGAATTGGAATTAATTCATGCTTTAGTAACTTCAAACGACGCATGGACTAAGTTCAATGGTCCGTATTTTCCTTATTGTCACCCTTCGTTAAAGCAGTTTGAAAAGTCTTCGTTTCAACGGTTGTTAAGCGGTTTAGATTTACAGTTAATCACTGTTGATGATAACCCGATAGGAACAGTCAGCAGTTACTGGGAATGTGAAGAAACTCATTGGCTTGAAGCTGGTGTGGTAATCTACGATTCAAATTATTGGGGTCAAGGTATCGCCGCTTTGGCTCTTCCTCAATGGATCTCTTACTTGTTCAAAAATAACAGAATCGAAAGGGTCGGTTTGACAACATGGTCAGGTAATCCTCGCATGATGTCTCTGGCGTTGAAGTTGGGTTTTCAGCAAGAAGCGAGGCTAAGAAAAGTACGTTATTATGAAGGCGAGTATTACGATTCAGTGAAATATGGGGTGTTGCGTTCGGAGTGGCAAGAACGCAACTAACAAATAAGGATTAAGGTGTTGCGCAGCCAACACTAAATCCCATGTGTTGAACAAGCCCGAAGCCACTTTATTAAGTAAATTGTACGATTGCATTTGAAGGGCACATCGCTTTGAGTCTTTTCTCAAGGCGAGCGAGGCCAAGATAAGGTTGCGATAGCAATCTTATCAAGCAGTTAGCCGTTTTTCGTTTCTTTCGTCGTCACATCTTCTCTGTTTTCGTCAATGCCATTCTCCTTATTATCAAATGCCTTTCGGCCAGGTGGGTCGGCTCACTCCAACGCACCGCGATAGAGATAGCGCGACAAATAGTTGAGCGGCGACTGACCGTAACCAACCTGCCTACAATCGACCACCCATTGTTTGGGTATGCTACTCGGCAGCCACAACCTTGGGTGTTGATTAACTGTCTCTAGCATTCTTGCTCGCCATACTTTGGCTAAAGCAAACGCGTTAAAAGGGTAATGCTTGTTGCCTTTGTGCCACGTTTGTCTTGACGCATCGTATTGGCCTGCTGCCACAATAATGTGCAGGTGTGGATGCAAGTTTCGTTTTTGGCTGTGGGTATGCAGGCGTTATAGCTCAGGTCAGATTCACCTTCTGAAAAGTCATAACTACGTTAATCACGTATAGTTTGGCTATGTGTACGTCACTTGCGTATACTCTGTGTATGAAAAGTGTATTTGTCGAATCGACCATATTTGAAAAGTACCGTAATGAATATCTCAGCGATGATGAGTTTAGGCTTTTTCAAGCTGAGTTAATGTCTAACCCAAAACAGGGGGACGTGATTCAAGGTACAGGTGGTTTGCGAAAGATTCGAGTTGCAAGTAAAGGTAAGGGCAAGCGTGGCGGCTCTCGTGTTATCTATTAGTTCCTCGATGAAAAGCGTCGTTTCTACTTGCTGACAATTTATGGCAAGAATGAAATGTCCGATTTAACTGCAGATCAAAAGAAACAATTAAAGGCTTTTATGGAGGCGTGGCGTAATGAGCAATCGTGACCTATTTGCAGAGTTAAGTACTGCTCTTGTTGAGGCTAAAGAGCATTCAGAGGGTAAACTCACTCTTAAAACTCATCAAGTTAACGATATCAGTGAGTTAGATATTTCACCTAATGAAATCGTGAGTATCCGTGAACAGTTTAATATGTCGCGTGGTGTGTTTGCGCGTTTACTGCATACATCATCCCGAACATTAGAAAACTGGGAACAAGGGCGTAGCGCACCAAATGGACAAGCTGTGACCCTTCTAAAATTGGTTCAGCGTCATCCGGAAACTCTTTCGCACATCGCTGAGCTATAACAAATAAGGGCTAGGGTGTTGCGCAGCCAACACTAAATCCCGAGTGTTGAACAAGCCCGAAGCCACTTTATTAAATAAATTGTGTAATTGAGTTTGAAGGGCACATCGCTTTGAGGCTTTTCACAAGACGATCGAGGCCAAGGTAAGGTCGCGATAGCAATCTTATCAACCAGTTAGCTGTTCTTCGTTTCTTTCGTCGTCACATCTTCTGTTGTTTCGCCTGTACAATTCTCCATATACCGTTCCTGCGCAGAAATTGCCAAATTTGATCGGTTCTATTCTTCGATGAGTAACATCCAAACCAAGGTTGTGGTGCTAGTTCCCATTTTTTCTCTATGTGACGAAAAGTCTTTAGCTCTCTATTTTTTGTGTATGCGTTTTGTAAAGGCTGTAGTGTGGTAAAGAGCTTTTATCTATCGTTGCGTAAGACATTATCTAGCCAGGATAGTTTGAAGAGCTGTGGTCTTACTGTGTCTGATAACTGCGCAATCGATAGCGTGTAAATAATTTTATACGGGGTGTTTTAAATATAAAACACAAAATAAATTGCGTTTTTTTTTAATTAGTGATTGAAACTGTGGTTTTTACTAGTTAAGTTACAGGGAACAAGAAGATAAATGCTGATGGAAAGTGACGTGAGATAACGTGCATTCAGCCTCAAGGATAGAAAATAGGAAGAAGTAAGCAATGTTCCAGACTGATGATGTAAGAATTAACAAAGTAAAAGAGTTATTACCACCTGTTGCTGTTTTAGAAAAGTTTCCAGCGACAGAAATTGCTTCTTCTACAACCTTTGAAAGCCGCAAAGCGATCCACAATATTTTAGAAGATAGCGATGATCGCTTACTTGTTATTGTTGGCCCATGTTCTATTCATGATACAGAAGCTGCGCTTGAGTACGGTAAACGTTTGAAAGTGCTACGCGACGAACTAGGCGATAACCTTGAAATCGTAATGCGTGTTTACTTTGAAAAACCACGTACCACTGTTGGCTGGAAAGGCCTAATCAATGACCCGTACATGAACGACACGTTTAAACTAAATGACGGTCTTCGCCTAGGACGTAAGCTACTACTTGATCTAACTGACATGGGAATGCCTACGGCGAGTGAATTCTTAGATATGATCACGCCGCAATACGTTGCAGATCTAATCAGCTGGGGCGCAATTGGCGCACGTACTACAGAATCTCAAGTTCACCGTGAACTGGCTTCAGGCCTATCTTGCCCAGTTGGCTTTAAGAATGGTACGGATGGCAATATCAAGATCGCAACAGACGCTATTCGTTCGGCAAGTGCTTCGCACCACTTCTTGTCGGTAACCAAATACGGCCATTCAGCAATCGTTGAAACAGCAGGTAACCCTGACTGTCATATCATCCTACGCGGTGGTAAAGAGCCAAACTATAGCGCAGAGCACGTTGGCAAGATTAAAGAAGAGCTAGAAGCTTCAGGTCTTCCACAGAAGGTGATGATTGATTTCAGTCACGCGAACAGCTCAAAGCAGTTCAAACGCCAAATGAACGTTTCTGATGACGTAAGTGCACAGATCTCTGGCGGTGACAAAGCTATCTTTGGTGTGATGATTGAGTCTCACCTAGTTGAGGGGCGCCAAGACTTAGTTGACGGTAAAGCAGCGACATACGGCCAATCTGTTACTGACGCATGTATCGGTTGGGAAGATACTGAAACAGTACTTCGCCAACTTGCAGGTGCTGTTGAAGCACGTCGTAACAAGTAATCTAATTATTACGGCCAGTCGCTAAGTGGCTAAAAATTCAAAGCCCTTATTAGCAATCGCTAGTAAGGGCTTTTTTGTGGATTTTAGTTTTAAACGGAAAGCGCCTTGGACTCTTAAATAAGAAAAGACAGTAGCTCGTCGACTTTAAGTGATAGCAAAGCTCTATCTTGTCTGGTTTCTACATTAAGGCGTATTAATGGCTCGGTATTAGACTTTCTTAAGTTGAAGCGCCATGTGTCCATATTCATGCTGATCCCGTCTGTGTGATCGATCTCAACGGCATTATCTCGGTAGTGCAATAACACACAAGCCATGACTTGCTCTGGGTTGGATACTCTGCGATTAAGCTCTCCGGACGAGGGGAATCTATCCATACTTGCGCTGGTCAGTTGGTTAAGAGACTGTTGGTTTTTCGACATCAGTTCAATAACCAGTAGCCAAGGAATCATTCCTGAGTCGCAATATCCAAAATCACGAAAATAATGGTGTGCGCTCATCTCACCACCGTAGACCGCATTCGTTTCACGCATCTTCTCTTTGATAAGTGCGTGTCCTGCTTTAATCCCAATCGCTTTTCCACCACGTTTGTGAGCGATTTCAATCGTGTTCCATGTCATACGCATATCGTGCAATACAGTGGCGTTAGGCTCTTTTAATAAAAATGCTTCAGCGAGCAACCCGACAATATAGTAACCCTCAATATAATTGCCTTTTTCATCAAAGAAAAAGCAGCGGTCAAAATCACCATCCCACGCAATTCCTAGATCGGCCGAATGTTCTAGCACAGCATTTCGAGTCGCTATTTGGTTTTCTATAATCAATGGATTGGGAATACCATTAGGGAAATTTCCGTCAGGAGTATGGTGAACCTTGATGAAGGTGATAGAGGCACTGAGTTCGTTAAATTTCTTCTCCAAAGCATCAATGACATGTCCTGCGACACCGTTCCCTGCGTTCACCACAATTTTCATAGGTGAAAGCTCAGAAGGAGATATATAAGAGAGTAGGTGGTCTACATAAGGGGCGAGAATACTGGTCGATCTACTAGAGTTACTTGGTTGTGCATGAATGAACGGTAAATTGCAGTTCAGTTCTTGATTGAGTATTTTAATGCGTCGTTTGATTTCATCTAACCCACTGTTTTTACTTATCGGGCTAGCGTCCAAGCCGACCAATTTCATTCCGTTGTAATTAATTGGGTTATGGCTTGCCGTAATTTGGATTCCGCCAATGGCGCCAAGGTGGCGAGTTGCAAAGTAGACTTCTTCAGTCCCTGTCATTCCAAGGTCAACGACGGTTATTCCAGACTCGATTAAGCCTTTGGTCATGGCTTCTTGTAATGAAAGGGACGTTTCTCGGTTATCACGACCAATCACCACTTGAGCCAAGCCATCGAATGAGGCTTCAGGTGTCGTGGATAGGGCGTATTCTCCAAATGCTTTGCCGAGCAGGTAGGCAAAGTACCCATTGACTTGGTCACCAATGATGCCGCGAATATCGTTGTTCTTAAAGCAGTTAAGGTCTAATGTTGGTTTCATTGAATTGTCGCCGCTTCTATCTCGATGTGTTGTTCTGAGGCGGAGAAGCTTGTTCGCTTCGAACATCTCGCCCATAGCTGTCTTGATATCGAATGATATCGTCTTCACTTAAGTGACTGCCAGTTTGAACTTCAATCATTTCAAGAGGTGTCTCGCCAGGGTTCTCTAGGCTGTGAATATGACCTAACGGAATGTAAGTGGATTGATCTTCTTCGATTAGATACGTTTTATCGTCGTTGGTCACTTTCGCAGTGCCAGCCACGACTACCCAATGTTCTGCTCTATGGTGATGCATTTGCAGTGAAAGCTTATGTCCCGCTTTTACGGTGATACGCTTTACCTTGTCGCGCTTACCTAGATCGACCACATCGTATTTACCCCAAGGCCTAAAGACTTCTCGGTGGTGAATGTGTTCTGTTCGCCCCGCTTGATTCAGTTGGCTTACAATCGATTTCACGCCCTGGACCTTGTCTTTATTCGCAACTAATATCGCGTCTTTGGTTTCGACAATGATCAGATTGTCGACACCTACAGTCGCAACCAGCTTATTTTCCGCATGGATGTAGTTGTGTTGAGAATCGACGGTTAATACATCACCTTCAATGACGTTATTGTGCTCATCTTTTTCGCTTACATCCCAGATAGCGGACCATGAGCCAATGTCGTTCCAACCGACATCCATCGGGATCACTGCGGCGTGTGAGGTCTTTTCCATTACTGCATAATCGATGGAATCACTCGGGCTATTTTTGAATGCTTCTGCGTCGATACGGATAAAATCGAGGTCGGTATTTTGCTTTGCAAGAGCAAGTTTACAAGCCGCTAATATCTCTGGGTGGTGTTCGGCGAGTTCCGAAATATAGCGAGATGCCTTAAACATGAACATGCCACTGTTCCATAAGTATTGTTCTGAGCGGATGTACGCTTCTGCAGTTTCTCTATCGGGCTTTTCTATGAAGCACTCTATGGTGTAGGCATGATGGACTGATTGCACTGTAGTGTTGGTTTCTATTTGCAGGCTAGAGGGAAGTGGTTGGCCTTGTTTGATATAGCCATAACCAGTCTCTGGAGCATTCGGGGTTATACCGAATGTCACCAGTTTCCCTTGTTTTGCGTAATCAACACCACGGCTAATTGTTTGTTGAAATTCAGAGGTTTTAGCGATGTGATGATCGGCAGCTAACACTAATAAGATAGGGTCATATTCGTTCGATTTCTTATCCATTGATTTGCTTAGAGCCTGTAGGGCAGCAAGCGCAATAGCTGGGGCTGTATTTCTGCCTACAGGCTCTAATAGGATTCCACTGTGTTGGATTTTAGCAGCGCGAACTTGTTCTGCAGCAATAAAGCGGTGTTCTTCATTACAGATGATGAGTGGGGCATCGCAGGTACTATCTGTTAAGTGCTTCTCAAGCCCTTGCAGGCGTTGAAGTGTTTGTTGAAGCATCGACTGTTCGCCAGCAATATTGAGAAATTGCTTAGGGTAAAGTTCGCGAGACAGAGGCCAGAGGCGACCTCCGGAGCCGCCAGCTAGGATCACAGGTAAAATCATAGAGTGGTAATTAGGTGTATTTGAATACTGGCGCCATGTTACCACGCTTCACTCTGTTTATTTATCGATAACCAGTTTACTTATCAATAACCGACTTACATATCAATAACCGACTTACTTATCGATAACCCATCGACTTAACGGCAAGCTATAAACGATAAGCAATATAGATGTGCATGTTAATGACCTTCTGGGTTGGAAATGACTATACCTTGCGCTTCGCCAAAATCTTGAGGATCGATCTTGAGCGTTTGTGTTGGGAAGGCGATATCAGCATTGTGCTTATGAATAATCGCCAACACCTGCAGCAGGACATCTTGCTTAACTTCGTGGTATCTCACCCAGTTAACCGTTTTGGTGAAGGTGTAGATAAAGAAATTAAGGGTTGATGGACCAAACTTATCAAAGTTAACGATCAGCGTCTGTTTTGCATCAATGTCAGGGTGTGTTTCGAGCATGGATCTAACTTCATCAACAATTAGAGCTAGCTTGTCTGCATCTTGATAACGAAGACCGAAGGTTTCATTGATTCTGCGGTTCAACATTCTTGATGGGTTCTCCACCACAATGTTACTGAATACCGAATTTGGCACGTATAAAGGTCGCTTATCAAAAGTGCGAATGATGGTCATGCGCCAACCAATGCGTTCGACTGTACCTTCGATTTGGCGGTCTGGTGAGCGTATCCAATCACCGACTTTAAAAGGACGGTCGAAGTAAATCATCATGCCGCCAAAGAAATTCGACAGTAGATCCTTTGCTGCCAAACCGACGATCAAGCCACCCACACCACCGAAGGTGAGTAAGCCAGATAGGCTCAGACCAAATGCCTGCATGATGGTCAGGCCGCCCATCACCATAAAGAACAAGCGAGCGACTTTCGCGATAGCTTGCACTGTGGTTTCGTCTCTGGTTTTTTGTTCTAAGACGTACGCTTCAGTGTTGGTGATCATTCGCAAGGTAAACCAAACGAAGGTACAGATAATTAATATGTGCTTAAGTGTTTTTAACCAATTAATTTCATTACCAAACTGGTCTTGAAGGATTAACCCCACAGAGACAGTTGCAGGCCAACACCAGAGTAATGTACTGACAGGTGTTTTTAGCGCCTCTAGCAGTAGGTCATCCCAGTGGAATGGGGTTTTCTGAACCAGAATTTCTAAGCGATTATGGATAATTCGCCAAGCGACCCAAGCGAGAAAGCTCGCAATAGTGATGAATAGGACGCTGTTTGCCCAATCACTATGGCTCTGGTTAATGTAGGTTTGTACTTGGGTTATGAATTCATTCATTGTGTGTACTGCCGCAGAAATAGTGGGTTAGAAATTAGCAGAAATCACTTTTGTTCTCTACCTTTATAAATCAAGCGATTAGCTGACAATTGTATCTCTATATGGATATATAGTCGTTTTTTTGTATGAAGACAATTTCATTATTTGTTTTCGATGCTACGTAGCTTTGTAAGTGGAGTAATAAATGAGTGACAAACAATATGCAGTTATTGGCTTGGGACGTTTTGGTCTCTCTGTCTGTAAAGAGCTACAAAGTTCAGGCTCACAGGTACTCGCCGTTGATATTGATGAAGAGCGAGTGAAAGATGCGGCGGCTCTTGTTTCTCAAGCGATTGTTGCGAACTGTACAAGCGAAGAGACAGTTAAAGAGTTAAGGCTCGATGAATACGACATGGTGATGGTGTCGATTGGCTCTGATGTTAACTCCAGTATTCTAACGACGCTAGTGGTAAAAGAATCAGGCGCAAAAGCCGTTTGGGTGAAGGCGAACGATAAGTTTCACGGCAAGATCCTTTCTAAGATTGGTGCCGATCATATCATCATGCCCGAACGAGACATGGGTATTCGCGTTGCGCGTAAAATGTTGGATAGACGCGTTCTTGAGTTTATCGACCTTGGCAGCGGTTTAGCGATGACTGAAATTGTTATTGGTTCTAATTTTTTGGGTAAGAAACTTGGTGACCTTAAGCTGTGCAAAGAAAATGGTGTTGAGGTACTTGGTTTCAAGCGAGGCCCGAACCTAACTAAAGCACCTGAACTGGATGTGAGTTTAGAAATTGGGGATGTGGTGATCATCGCTGGGCCGAAAGAGACCTTATCTAGAAAGCTACGCAATTGGTAACTGGCAATCGGAAATAAGGTAACAGTATGAATTCGGTAAAACGAAAAGGTACTCTCTACACACTTAAGAGTGATAAAAAGCCACGTAAAGGCTCTGAACCTAAGATTATCCTTACGAGCTTCTTAGGCGTACTTATCCCTTCTGCAATATTGTTGACCCTACCCGTGTTCTCTGTGACAGGTCTAAGCTTTACGGATGCACTGTTTACCGCCACGTCGGCGATCAGTGTGACAGGCTTAGGTGTTGTTGATACCGGTCAGCATTTCACCTTGGCAGGCAAAATCTTACTGATGTTCTTGATGCAAGTCGGCGGGTTAGGGCAGATGACCCTTTCTGCGGTGCTGCTCTATATGTTTGGTGTTCGGCTCAGTTTGAAACAGCAAGCATTAGCGAAAGAAGCATTGGGGCAAGATCGTAAGATTAACCTCAGGAAGTTAGTGAAGAAGATCATCATTTTTGCATTGGTGGCGGAATTTATAGGTTTCGTATTGCTCTGTTTTCGGTGGGTTCCTGAAATGGGATGGGCAACAGGGAGCTTTTACGCGTTATTTCACGCGATTTCCGCATTCAATAACGCAGGGTTTGCGTTGTTCTCAGACAGTATGGTGAGCTTTGTTGACGATCCACTGGTGATCTTTACCTTAGCTGGCTTGTTCATTTTCGGCGGATTAGGCTTTACTGTTGTGGGCGACTTATCGAGTAACTGGCGTAAAGGCTTCCAACACTTGCACTTACATACCAAGATCATGCTGACCGCGACACCAACTTTGTTGTTGGTGGGTACGGTTATGTTTTGGTTATTGGAGAGAAATAACTCAGCGACGATGGAAGGCCTCTCTATACAAGGTCAGTGGTTAGCTGCTTTTTTCCAGTCTGCGAGTGCTCGTACCGCTGGTTTCAATAGTGTCGATTTGTCTCAATATACGCAACCGGCATTATTGGTGATGATAGTACTGATGTTGATTGGTGCTGGTTCGACTTCCACTGGTGGTGGTATTAAGGTCTCGACTTTCGCGGTTGCGTTTGTTGCAACTTGGACATTCTTGCGTCAGAAAAAGCATGTCGTGATGTTTAAGCGCACCGTGACTTGGCAAGCGGTAACAAAGTCATTGGCCATTATTGTGGTCAGTGGAGCGCTATTAACCACCGCGATGTTTTTGTTAATGCTCACTGAGCAAGCCGCGTTTGACCGCGTGATGTTTGAAGTGATTTCTGCCTTTGCAACCGTCGGTCTAACAGCTGGACTCTCTGAAAATCTCACTGAGCCGGGCAAATACATTATGATTGTGGTTATGGTAATCGGACGTATTGGTCCTCTCACTTTGGCATACATGTTAGCTCGTCCAGAACCTTCTTTGTTGAAGTACCCAGAAGATACGGTGTTGACGGGCTAATAATGTTAACGGGTTAATAATGCTAACAGGCTAGGATTTATAGTTCTTGTTAGCGTGTTAGAAAACAAAGCCAGCGATATGCTGGCTTTGTTGTTATAGGTGTAGCTCTAATTTCTTAGCACTTAGCCTTCGAACATTTCAATATATTCTTCGTAGCCTTCTTCAGCCAATTTATCTGCTGGGATAAAGCGCATAGCGGCTGAGTTCATGCAGTAGCGTAAACCTGTTGGCTTTGGACCATCTTTAAATACATGCCCTAGGTGAGAGTCACCAAATTTACTACGAACCTCTGTTCTTGGGTAAAGTAGCTTGTAGTCAGTAGTTGTTACCACATAAGCTTCGCTGATTGGTTGTGTAAAGCTCGGCCAACCTGTACCTGACTTGTATTTGTCTTTTGAAGAGAACAAAGGTTCACCCGTTACGATATCAACGTAAATACCTTCTTGCTTGTTATCCCAGTATTTGTTGTCAAATGGGCGCTCTGTTGCATCGTCTTGTGTGACATCGTATTGCAGTGAAGTTAGAGATGCTTTGATCTCTGCATCAGACGGCTTGCTGTATGTCTTAGCATTGGCTGTCGCATTTTTGCCATCGATGATCTGACGGATCGTTTTAGGATTTTCTTTTCTATCATCACCGAAGATTTTATCTAGGTATTGATCACGACCAGAAGCGTAGCGGTAGTAGTTATAACGAACCTTGCTCTTCTTGTAATAATCTTGATGGTAATCTTCTGCTGGCCAGAATTTTTCAAACTTAATCAGTTCTGTTTTTAATGGTTCACCAAAGATTTGAGCCTTATCGATTTCCATCATGAAGTTCTGAGCAACGTTTTTTTGCTCTTGGTTATGATAGAAAATAGCAGGTCGATATTGAGGACCTCTATCTACGAATGAGCCTTTATCATCGGTAGGATCGATGTGTCTGAAGAATTGGTCAAGTACCTGCTCATAGCTAACGACATCTGGATTGTAAGTCACGTTGATCACTTCGATGTGTCCAGACTTACCCGAGGAAACTTGTTTGTAGGTTGGATTTTCTAATTCACCACCGGAATAACCAGAGATAACGTCGGTGACGCCGGTCAGTTTTTCTAGGTCGGATTCTGTACACCAAAAACAACCACCAGCCAGTGTCGCGATTTCACTTTTACCTGAATCCATCGCTTTATCCATTGTATTGGCAGTGCCAGTCTGGCTTACAAATAGCGAAGTCAGTGGTAGTGCAACCACGAGTGATACCAATATTTTAGATAATTTATTCATAGATACCTCATCTTGACGTTTTCTCATTCGATTTTGAATGTACGAATAGAGACAGGGTTTAGATAGAAAAAATTACACTATTCATGAAAAAAATATCTCAAACAGAAAATCTTGCTCATAAATGCTGCCAGTAGTAGGGTGTCCATTATTGATATAATAGATAATGATGGCGGTTTCCGTACATCTAAGGAACAACATGCAAGCAGAAGTTAAATGGGTCGAAGGCTTTAAATTCCTAGGTCAATCTCAATCAGGTCACTCTGTCGTTATGGATGGCAGTGGCGGTGCTACCGCGCCAAGCCCTATGGAAATGGTGTTAATGGCGGCTGGCGGTTGTAGCTCTGTTGATGTGGTTGATGGCTTGAAATCTGCAGGCCAAAGCATCACAGGCTGTAATGCAAAACTTGAAACGACACGTCGTGAAACGGCACCAAAAATTTTCACTGCAATTAATATTCATTTTGAAGTGACTGGTGATGATCTTGATCCCGAGCTTGTAGCTAAGGTCTGTGCGGATTCATTAGAAAAGTACTGTTCAGTATGCTTAATGCTGGGTGCTGGTGTAGAGATGACCCACAGCTGGGAAATAGTCTAGTCTCTGATTGTACAGCTTGGCGGTAGACTGATTTTTACGGCTTCTACTTATAGCTGACGGCATATGGGGAGAGCCTGATAAAGGAAAGGGCGGAGCACTTGAAAGTGCTCCGCCCTTATTATTTTAATTAAGGTAGAGTGCTATTATTCAGCAGTTTCTACGATAACTTCTTCCATTTGCGCTTTTTCTTGGTATTCGAAGCTTGGGATCGTTGCGTCAACACGACGGTTTTGCGCACGACCTTCAGCTGTAGCGTTTGATGCTACAGGGTTTTCTTCCCCTTCACCTGAAGCTGCAATGCGGTCAGCTGCAATGCCTTGCTCTTCAATGTATGCGGCTACAGCAGCAGCACGCTTCTTAGAGATCATCATGTTGTACTCTGCTGCACCTGTTGAATCAGTGTGACCAACAACATTAACTGATGATTGAGGGTGAGCTTGCAGTACTTCAACTAATGGCATTAATGCAGTTTTGCCTTCTGAAGATAATTCAGTGCTGTTTGTCTCAAACATACCTTGAGAGAAGCTTTCAGTTTTAGCTTTAGTAACCACAACTTCTTCTTCAACAACAACGACTTCTGGTTCGGCAATTGGCTCTGCAGGAGCCTGTGTTACAACGGCTGCAGAAGCGGCTGCTGCTGAAGCCGTTGTGTTACCTGTACCAAAGTTGTAGCTAAGGCCAACGGTAACAAAGTTAGAGTTTAAGTCTTGAACATAGTTGTCATCGAAATCATCGAAGTATTGGTACTCAACACGAACAGCCCAATCTGAGGAAAGTTGCTTCTCTAGACCGATACCGGCTGAAAGAACAACGTCTGTTTCACCGCCGTGCGAGATGTAAGCAGGACCAGCTTTGAAGAATACATCGAACTCTTGTTGTACTGGTAGGCGGTACATTGGCGTTAGTGATATAGCGATTAGAGGGTCGCTAAAGTTACTTGTAACCCCATTTTTGGAAAAGCTCGTTTTGTAGTCACCTAAGAAATCAGAACTTAACTCAACACCTAGTCTGTCTGTGAAGTTATAGCCAGAGTATATCCCTGCACCAATTGCATCATCATCACACTTTTCACCGCTTACGCATGCGCTATCCAGCCAACCCATGCCCACTTTTGCACCAACATAAGTGGTTGCAGCAATAGAAGGTGCTGCCGCTAAGCCGGAAGCTGCGACGACAGCACACATGATTTTAGAAAGTTTTTTCATAATCTTATCCTTGGATTAATTTTTATTGTTATCTGAACTGACCTGTAAAGCGATAACTTACTGGCTAAGACACTGCGACCGTAAGTAAATCAAGGCGTTGATTCAGGTAGAACTTTTAAGGAACTACTAATGTATTGTTAGTCTGATTGCGTATGATAGTCAATCGGATTGTTGGTATTCATAGTTTTCAAGGCGCTATTTATAGCTTTTTTGTTGATCAATTGTTGTCTTAAATGTTGGAAACGATGAAACCTCGTATCATTTTAAGGCGATATGAGGTTTCATCTTTTTGTGTGAACGGATTATTTGGCTACATAGCCTGAGTTGTAAGGTGGAGCGGAGGCTTAGCTGTTACGGACGCTCACCGGCTAACAAACGCTTTTCGATATCTGCAATCACTCTAGGTAAGTCGGCGATGGTATCGATCAGGTAGTGCGGGTTTGATTTGTTTAGCTTAATGCTTGCTTTTTCTCGCGCAGCTGCAAGTGTCGCTTCGTCGGCATCCACATATTCTTGGTAGGTTAAGCCTGCTTCGTTGCCTGATAGTACAAGGCCTACTGTCCACATGCCTGCGTTGTGACCTTCATCGATACCCGGTGCAGCGTCATCCACTTTCACACACGCAGCGACGTTCGTCACACCTAGGTCAATGACGTTTTTAAGTGCCATGAATGGAGCAGGGCGACCGCCTTGCGGTAAGTCGTCAGTTGCAACTACGTTGTCAGGAAGATAACCGTAATCTGCTGCAGCTGGAATTAGTACGTCCATCACCTCTCGTGGGTAACCAGAACAAGAGCCGATTTTTACGTTCTTTTCTTTTAAGTTATTCACGACTTCAATCGCGTTTAAAATTGGTGCTGCGTGGTCTGCTACTTTTGCTTTCTGAAGAGGCATGAATGCCGCGTAGATCGCATCAACGTCTTCACTGGTCATCGAGCGTCCGAATTGAGCATTCCAACGAGCGTTAACAGCTGGGATTCGACCAACTGCTTGGATGTGGTCCCATTTGCCGATCCCCATGGGTTCTCGCGCTTCTGCTAAGTCGATATCAAAGTCGAAACCTTGTCTGAATGCTTCAACGAAAATACTGGTTGGAGCAAATGATCCAAAATCAACGATAGTGCCAGCCCAGTCAAAGATAACCGCTTGGATAGGTGATGTTGTGTTCATAGTCGTGTCCTATTTCTGTTCTCTCCCGGCTCAGGTTGTTCTGGGAGATGAATGATTGTTTTAAGTTATTGGCTAAATGATGGTTTAAAGGTATTCAAAGTCTTTGCAGACTTTTGCTATCGCTTTTTCGAATACAGACAGAGCGACTTCTAGTTCACTGCGGCTGATGATCAAGGGCGGGCTCAATTGAATCACGTTACCTTGTGACACCTTAAAGCTCAGGCCATCGTTCAGACATTGATAAAGTACGGCTTCTGCTTCATCGAACGCTCGGGTTTTGGTGATGTGGTCGGTGACCAATTCAACGCCCCAGAGTAGGCCGATGCCGCGAACGTCACCAATGACTGGGTATTTCTCTTTCATTTGAAGCAGTTGTTCACGCACGAAAGCGCTGTCTGCTTGCACTTTTTCAAGTAGGTTTTGTTGCTCAATCACTTCCATGGTCGCGAGTGCTGCCGCACAACCAATTGGGCTTTTCTCATGGGTGTAGTGACCAAGAGATACTTGCGCTGCCGTGTTGTATTTGTCTTTAGTGATCATGGCTGCGATTGGTACTAAGCCGCCGCCAAAACCTTTACCGATACATAGGATGTCAGGTTCGATATCAAACGCTTGGTGAGTGAACCATTCGCCACTGCGACCCATACCGTTTGGAATGTCGTCGATGATCAACATGACGTTGTGTTTGTCACAGATCTCACGGATGCGCTTCCAATAAGCCTTACTTGGCACTTGAACGTCTGTGTTACGAACCGCTTCTGCAATGAAGGCGCCAATACCGCCTTCTTTTTCAATCACATATTCTAGGTAATCGGCATAGTGCACATCACATGCAGTCTCGTTTGAAT
The DNA here is from genome assembly GCF_041467175.1 of Vibrio sp. 10N.247.310.24. Lineage (NCBI taxonomy): Bacteria > Pseudomonadati > Pseudomonadota > Gammaproteobacteria > Vibrionales > Vibrionaceae > Vibrio > Vibrio sp. 10N.247.310.24. The sequence continues at coordinate 48,216 of NZ_JBFSUD010000022.1, read as the reverse complement.
CGCTAGCGTTATTCCCACTTAATGGAAAACTATCGCGAAGCGGGAAAGCACCGCGATAAGAGACGGCTGGTGGAATGCGTTCTACGCCAGCCATTAATGGCCCCATGCCTTCGCGGAAACAAGCTTCGCCACCCACTGAAATTGCATCGAGTGACGCACCATGGAATGAGTCCCACAATGACACTACTTTGAAATTGTTGGTGACATGTCGAGTAAGTTTTAGCGCCATGCCGATAACGGATGTGCCCCCGGGAGCAAACAACACGCGATTCAAATCACCACCGCAGATCTGTGTGAGTTTTTCAGCACACTGAACGGCAGTCTCATTGGTAAAGCGACGCGGTGAAAACGGCAATGACGCCATTTGCTGAGTCACTTTATTAATAATATGTGGGTGGCCATAACCTAATTGGTGAACATTATTGCCGTGAAAGTCCATGTACTTCTTGCCCGTCGCATCTTGAATGTAGATGCCTTCTGCAGCTTCAAGCGTGTCTAGGCAAGGTGTCGACATGGCTTGATGAAGAAACACGTCAGCATCACGCTTTAACATCGCTTGAGTCGCATCATCGTTTAGCGATTCGTTCCATTTTTCGCGTGCTGGCGTGGTGTTCACATCGCCTTCACTTCGAAAGTGTGTCGCCTTTAGAACAGGTTCTTGATTGGTCGTGGTCATTATTTGATATCCCAGTACATAGCGTTTTTCACTGCGCCAATGAGGGCTTCAATGTCAGAAGGGTAAACCTCACCGATGTTACCGATTCGAAAGCAGTCTGCGTTTGAAACCTTGCCTGGGTAAATCACAAAACCTTGTTCTTTCAAACGGTCATAGAATTCTTTGAATTGGTAATCGCTATGAGTTGGAGAGTAGAAAGAGGTGATGATAGGTGAATGAAGGTCATCATTAAGCAGTGGTTCAAAGCCAAGAGAACGCATACCTGCAACCAATGTGGTTTGGTTGGTTTGGTAGCGATTATGACGAGCTTCGATGCCACCTTCATGTTCCAATTCAAGTAGAGCTTGGTAGAAAGCGCGCACCGTATGAGTCGGAGAGGTGAAGCGCCATTTCCCATGGTTGCTTTCCATACAGTGCCATTGGTCAAACAAATCAAGGCTTAATGAGCGAGCTTGGCCTTTACACTTCTCGAGATCTGATTGCTTAGCAATAACAAAGCCGAAGCCAGGTACACCTTGAATGCACTTGTTTGCTGAGCTGATCATGTAATCGATACCTAAGTCAGCAATATCCATAGGAATACCGCCAAAACTCGACATCGCATCAAGAATGACGGTTTTGTTGTGCTGTTTTGCCAATTTGGCAATCTCTTCAATTGGATTCAGCATGCCCGTAGTGGTCTCACAGTGGACAATCGCCACGTGAGTAATGTCTGAATCCATGGCCAATGCCGTTTCCATTTCGTTCAAGTCAGGCTGTGATGTTTCACCTGGGGAAACGACATGGCATGGAATGTTTAAATATTCTGCGATTTGAGCAATACGAGCACCATACGCACCGTTGTCAACAACAAGAAGCTTGCCGCTTTTAGAGATAACGCTACCGATTGTTGCTTCAACTGAAGCGGTGCCGCTGCCTTGCATTAATACACTTGTATATCCCGCCTGCTTAGTCGCCAAAGTCACAAGCTTGCTACGAATCACTTCAACAACGTCTTTGTTGTATTCATCATCCCAAGTACACCAATCTTTTAGCATCGCTTGGCGAACGGTTTCAGAAGTAGATAGAGGACCCGGTGTCAGTAGTAGGTATTCGTTTCTCATGTTCAATTCTCGTGATTTGTATTTTGGACTATACCAATATTTGCAGTTACTTTAACAACCAATTTAAACGGTCGTAAATAGCCCAAACGTTATTTTAACAAAAGCTTCATATTCAAATTTGTCACTTGTGTTGAGAAATTTTCCGATCTTTAAATTGCCATTTTTTGTTCATTTAACCGTCATAAAAGTCGATTAGGTTAATACTCGTCATCTGGTACATACCAATGAGAGGGTGCGTACTAACAACCTAAATGAATTTATGGATATAGGCGCCTCTTGATGAGGCTTCTAATTTTAGAAACGTTAAACCTTGGTTGCTTCCAAACCTAGGCAGCTTTAACCCTTGATAACTTTTAATTTTGGCAACTTCTCACTTTAGAGTTGAGCCTGACTGGAGAAAATGATGAAAAACCGTTTTATGAAAGGATCACTTGCAGCTTTAGTAACTCTATTAGCTGGTAACGCTTATGCAGCACAGGAAGTGACGGTTTACACCGCTTTTGAAACTGACATTTTGGCGAAATACAAGAACGCATTTGAAAGTGAAAACCCAGACATCAACATCAAGTGGGTACGTGATTCAACTGGGATCATGACGGCAAAATTATTGGCCGAGAAAAACAACCCGCGCGCAGAGGTAGTTTGGGGACTTGCTGGTTCTTCAATGGCACTGCTTAAAGAAGAGGGCATCCTGAAACCTTATACGCCTCAAGGTGTAGAAGCTCTGCGTTCAAACCTCAACGATCCGCAATCTACTCAAGCTTGGTACGGCAATGACGCATTCTTCAATGCGGTTTGTTTCAACGAAGTGGTGGCTAAGCAACTTAATTTACCTGCACCTAAATCTTGGGATGACCTAACGAAGCCTATCTATAAAGGTCACATTGCGATGCCAAACCCAGCGTCTTCTGGTACGGGCTACATGCAGGTTTCAGCTTGGTTACAAAACATGGGTGAAGACCAAGGTTGGAACTACATGCAGAAGCTAGACCAAAACATTGCTCACTACACGCACTCAGGTTCGAAGCCATGTGTTCAAGCGGGTATGGGTGAAGTGGCGATCGGTATTTCTATGGCGAGCCGCGGTGCGAAGCTGAAAACTCAAGGCGCTCCACTTTCAGTGATTACGCCTGAAGGCATCGGCTGGGAATCTGAAGCGGTAGGCCTTGTTAAGCCTTCTGATGCAGCACAACGTGTTATCGATTGGTCTATCTCTAAAGCAGCAAATGAACTTTACATCGAAATGTACCCAGTTGTTGGTCACCAAGATGTAACAGGTAAAGCAGAGAACTTCCCGAACGTAGAGAAGAACATGGCAAAAATGGACTTCGCTCGTATGGGCAGTGAACGTGCAGATGTTCTTAAAACATGGTCTGAGAAGTTTGACGCTAAATCAGAGCCAAAATCTTAATCTGCTGAGCTAGTTAGTTATTGGCTACTTAGTTAATTATCTACTGAGCTTATTAGATTACAGAGTTTATTCGACACATGGTTTATTAGACACGTAGTCCATTAGGTATGCAGCTCATTAGAAGTTAGAAATCAGTAAAGGAAGGCTTCGGTCTTCCTTTTTTAGTTTTACGCCTTTAGGTTTTAAGTAAGGTACAACAAATGACAAAGCACTACTCATATTGGTTCAAGCAAGCGTTAGAACAAGAGTTTGGCAACATCAATGAGGGGCTAGATTCGGCGAAGTCGCTCCAAAAAGACGTCAACTGTGATATCGCCATTGTTGGCGGTGGCTATACGGGTTTATGGACGGCGATTTTAATCAAACAACAGCAACCCGAAAAGCATGTTGTCGTGATTGAAAAAGGCCTATGTGGTAGCGGTGCTTCTGGTGCGAACGGCGGTTGCATGTTGACGTGGTCAACTAAGTATCCAACGCTGAAAAAGCTCTACGGAAAAGAACAAGCGAAATGGTTGGTTAAGGAGTCGGAAAAGGTTATATACGAGATCGAAGCCTTCTGTAACGAACACAACATTGACGCGCATCTATATCGCAGCGGAACTTACTACACGGCGACCAATGAAGCTCAAAAGGGTGGAATGGAGCCTGTTGTTAATGAGCTGGTTAAGCAGGGTATCAATAGCTGGAAGAAGTGCGACAATTCTTTGGCTGATAAAGCGGGATCTGATCGCCACATTGAGGGTTACTACTCAGAAGCTGCGGGCAGTGTGCAGCCAGCGTTATTGGCGAGAGACTTACGCCGAGTTGCGATCGAATTGGGTGTCGAAATTTACGAAAATACAGAGATGACTTCTCTTGATTACGGCTCACCAGTTCGCGTCCAAACTGAGGGTGGGACGATAACTTCCGATAAAGTGATCTTAGCGCTCAATGCATGGATGCTCGATCACTTTAAAGAGTTCAAACGCAGCATAGTGGTTGTTTCTTCAGATATGGTGGTGACCAAGCCTATTCCTGAAAAGCTCAAGCAGTTTGGTCCAGAGAAAGGGGCAGCGGTGGTAGATTCGCGTATCTTTGTCCACTATTACCGAGATACCCAGGACGGACGACTCATGTTGGGTAAAGGCGGTAATAAGTTCTCGTTTGCCAATCAAGTTGAAAGCATGTTTAACCAAACCACTAACTACCTGCCGATTCTCAATCAATCGTTTCAAAAACTGTTCCCTAAATTGGAACAAAGTGAATTCGATTACAACTGGTCTGGCGGCTCAGATCGTTCGGTCACTGGATTGCCATTTTTCGGTAATCTAAAAGGCCAAAGCAACATTTATTATGGGCTCGGTTACTCAGGTAATGGTGTGGCTCAAACTCGCATGGGAGGCAAAATTTTGTCTTCAATGGTGTTAGGAGATGATAACGAATGGACACGTAGTGGTTTAACTAGCGGTCCACGAGGCTATTTCCCGCCAGAGCCATTCCGTTGGGTTGGGGCAATGATGGTTAGAGATGCTGTTCGAAGAAAAGAGAACGCGGAAGATTCTGGTAACACGCCATTGTGGCTGGATAAGCAATTGGCAAAGCTCGCGGGTGCGGCAGGTAAAGCCGACAAGGTTGAATCATAAATAAGATTTAAATTAGAGGTACACACTAAGGCTCTCAGTGACTAATGGGCTAGTCATTGAGGGCTTTCTGAACTAACTTTTAATGCCGATTAAATAGCAATCTTTAACGCTTATTATTTCTGCAATATAACTGTCATTTAGCTTCTATAAATTTGTCACTCAACTGCAATATTCTCAGTTTAAATTTGGTATATACCATATGGAGAGTGCTGTAGTATGAGCAACCAAACTTATTTGAATATTGAAAACGTTGTAAAGCAATTTGGCCAATTTACAGCGTTAAAAGACATCTCCCTATCGATAGATAAAGGCGAGTTCGTCTGCTTTCTTGGCCCGTCCGGCTGTGGAAAAACCACCTTATTACGTGCGATTGCAGGTCTAGACTTGCCAACTTCAGGTTCTATTGAGCAGAACGGTAATGATACGACTTTCTTGCCACCAGAAAAGCGCGACTTTGGTATCGTGTTCCAATCTTACGCTTTGTTTCCAAATCTCACTGTGGAAGAAAACATAGCGATTGGTCTAAAAAACCAAGGCATGTCGACCAAAGAAGCCCTTGAGACGGTTGAGTCTTGGTTAGAGACCATCGGCTTACCAACGTCTGGTCAGAAATACCCAAATCAGCTATCTGGTGGACAACAGCAGCGTGTTGCTCTGGCTCGCGCATTAGCGTTGTCTCCAGGCTTGTTGCTACTAGATGAACCGCTGTCTGCGTTGGATGCGAAGGTAAGAACACATCTGCGTGACGAGATCTGCCAACTGCAACGCAAGTTGGGTATCACCACTATCATGGTGACGCACGACCAAGATGAAGCCTTAACGATGGCAGACCGAATTGTGGTGATGAACCATGGTGTCATTGAGCAAGTAGGTGCCCCACAAGAGATCTACCAAAAACCCGTCAGTCGTTTTGTGGCTGAGTTTGTTGGCAGCATGAACTTCATTCAAGCTTCTGTCGCAGCGCAAGGCAAGATACGTATTGCTGAGTCGATGTTACCGTTGCCGGGTTTAGATAACCTCACGCCAAAACTTGGTGATGTTTTCGATATTGCCGTTCGTCCAGAGCAAATCCAGTTTGTGGATCGTTTTAGTGAGTCATTACCCGTGAGAATCGTATCAAGCGAATTCTTAGGGGCGTTTTATCGTGTTGAGTGTCAATTGCAACATGACTCCACGGCGAAAGAGATCATCGTTGATGTATCAGTCAAAGAGTTCAATCGATTGAAGCTGCGTCGCAGTGATATTCGTTATGTGGCGTTTGACCAAGAAGGCCTTAGAGCTTACCCATCGAAAAGCCTGCAAGTGATGAAAGACGAGGCGGCGTAAATAATCATGGAATCGACTCAAATGATGCAATCTAAGCTGCTAATTCAACGACGAGTACAGCCTTTTCTTGCTCGATTAAGTAAAGACAACGTAATCCTATTTGGGCTGTTGGCCTTTTTGTCTGTGTTCATGACGCTGTTTATCCTGATGCCACTGTGGGCAATGTTGAAAAAAAGCGTTCAGAATGCAGACGGAGAATTTGTAGGATTACAGAATTTCGCAACGTATTTTGCTTCTCAAAGCCTGTGGCAGTCGGTAGGCAATACGTTCACGCTTGGGTTGTTAGTGACCGTTGTCGTGGGAGTATTAGCGTTTGGCTATGCCTATGCTTTGACTCGCTCATGCATGCCTTTTAAGGGGCTTTTTCAAGTGCTAGGTTCAGCGCCTATTCTGGCTCCTTCATTGCTTCCAGCGATCAGTTTGATCTTCTTATTTGGTAATCAAGGTATCGCTAAAGAAGTCTTAGGTGGTAACTCGGTGTACGGCTTGATTGGTATCTCACTGGGCCTGATATTCTGGACGTTTCCACACGCCTTGATGATTCTGACTACTTCATTGAGAACCTCTGACGCTCGTCTTTATGAGGCGGCACGTGCACTCAATACTTCATCGCTAAAAACCTTCTTCATGGTGACGTTACCTGCGGCAAAATACGGCTTGATAAGTACCTTGATCGTTGTGTTTACGCTGGTGGTTTGTGATTTTGGTGTGCCAAAGGTGATTGGTGGTAGCTACAACGTTCTGTCTACCGATATCTTTAAACAGGTAGTAGGGCAACAGAATTTCTCTATGGGCGCGGTGACTAGCATCCTATTGCTATTGCCTGCGTTGCTTGCATTTACCGTTGACCGCTGGGTTCAAAAGAAACAGAAGAGCTTGTTTGATACTCGCTCCGTCGCTTACCAACCAGAGCCAAACACTCTACGTGATGGCGTGTGTTTACTCTATTGCACCGTAATTTCAGTGGCTGTTGTTATCGTGCTAGGCATGGCGATATACGGATCTATGGTCACTTTCTGGCCTTGGAATAAAACGCTAACGCTAAATAACTATAACTTCGCAGAGATGAGTACTTATGGTTGGACGCCATTTTTCAACTCTTTAACCCTCGGTGCTTGGACTGCGATTATCGGTACCGTATTGATTTTCTTAGGCGCGTACTGCATTGAGAAGGGCAGAGCATTTGGTCCTGTTCGTCAAGCAATGCAGATGCTCAGTGTGGTACCGATGGCCGTTCCGGGTATGGTGTTGGGTTTGGGGTATATCTTCTACTTTAATGATTTGAGTAACCCACTCAACTTCTTATATGGCACGATGGCGTTCTTGGTGATTAATACGGTGGTTCACTACTACACAGTCGGCCACATGACAGCGTTAACCGCATTAAAACAGCTGCCTGAGGAAATAGAAGCGACGGCGGCTTCGGTTAACCTACCGCAATACAAGCTGTTCTTTAAAGTGACGGTGCCGGTTTGTTTGCCTGCGATTTTAGATATTGCGACATACCTGTTTATTAATGCACTTACCACGACATCTGCGGTAGTATTCTTGTATTCTACCGATACGATACCTGCGTCAGTTTCAGTACTGAATATGGATGATGCGGGACAAACGGGTGCAGCAGCTGCCATGGCGGTGATGATCATGATATCGGCAGCGAGCGCGAAGTTGATTCATATGTTAATCAACAAGTTATTCGAGAAGCGCACCCAAGCTTGGCGTAAACGCTAGCGAACCATTTTATATTGCAGTTGGCCAAGGAGTGGCTGACGACAAGAACAATAATAAAAGGAAATGAAGTGCAGTACGTAAAAATCAAAGACGTCATCGTAGAGCAGATAGAGTCGGGGATGTTAACGCCACGACAGAAGCTGCCTGCGGAGCGCAAACTGGCTGAATCGTTTGATACAACACGAGTAACGTTACGTGAAGCGCTGTCTTCACTTGAAGCGGAAGGGCGTATTTATCGAGAAGACCGCCGTGGTTGGTTTATCTCTCCTGCGCCACTGCGCTACGATCCAACGCAAACGCTGAACTTCACTAATATGGCTTTGTCGCAGAATCGTAAGCCGAAAACAGAATTAGTGGCAGCGAAAGGCATGTTAGCAACCAAGGAAGCAACTAAGCTTCTTGAGCTGCAACCTTTTTCGGATGTTTATCGAGTAGACAGAGTTCGTTATCTTGAAGACAGACCCGTTGTGTATGTGACCAACTACATTCGGCCTGAGCTGTTCCCTAATTTGCTTGATTATGACTTGTCTAAATCGTTGACGGACATCTACCGTGAGCACTTTGGCGTGGTGTATCAGAAGATTCGCTACCGAGTGAGCACAACGTCTTTGCTTGGCGAAACCGCGCAAGCTCTGCGTGCGACTTCTGGTTCTCCGGCTATGGTTGTCGAGCGTGTTAATTACAATCAAGACGGTGATTTGATTGACTGCGATATTGAATATTGGCGTCATGACGCGATCAGCATTGAGTCGATCGCACAGCTAGAGCGCTAGTCATACTTTAGAACGTTGGCATATCTGCAATTATGCAGGATTGCCCAATTGAAACGCTCAAAGGTCTCTTATTCGGAGGCCTTTTTTATCACCTGTTGTCAGCCGTTGTGCTAAATCATCAATAATTTAGGAATGAAATGGAATTCTCTGCGATTGTCATCGTGATCATTTCGGCTTTGCTTCACGCGGGTTGGAACGTTCTAGGTAAATCTAATCAAGGCTCGGGCTCGTCTTTCTTCTTAGCCTCTGGCTTTGCCGCTGCCGCGATATTGACACCTTACTTGCTCTGGTATGTTCACAGTGTAGGACTATCAAATATCTCACTTCCATTCTGGCAACTGGTTTTCTTGAGTGGGATCTGTCAAATCATCTATTTGATTGGGTTAGGCGCGGCCTACAAACAAGCTGATATCGGCGTGATTTACCCAATGGCAAGAGCACTGCCCGTGTTGATGGTGGGTTTAGGCACGGTGTTGATAGGCTATGAGCTGTCACCCAATCAATGGTTTGGGTTTACCTTGATTACCTTGGGTTGTTTGTTTGTACCACTTAAGAAGTTTTCAGATCTTAGGTTAAAAGCGTATCTCAACCTTGGCGTACTGTGGGCGTTGATCGCGGCCATTGGTACCACGGGCTATTCCATCATTGATAAAGAAGCGCTTTTGTTACTCGATCCTTTGAGCACACCAGTTATAACTAACAAGCACACCGCGATTTTCTATCTAGGCATTCAGTTTTGGGCGATTGTGATTCCACTGAGCCTGTGGTTGCTCGTGTCGAATCAAAAAATCGAATTTCATAATGCTTGGTTATTGCGTAAAAGAGCAACACTTGCTGGCATCATGATGGCTTCGACTTATGGCTTGGTGCTGTTTGCGATGACCATGACTGAAAATGTCAGCTTGGTTGTCGCTCTAAGGCAAGTAAGCATCATCTTCGGCGTAGTGATGGGGATCTACTTTTTAAAGGAAAAGTGGCACGCCACTCGCGGTGTAGGCGTCGTTTTTATCATTGCAGGTTTAGTTATCTCACTGACTTAAAAAGAAATTAAATCCTACCTCCAACCTATAATGTGACTTTTTAGTCACATTTTTCTTATTGATAGCAAACGTTTTACTAATGTTAAAGATGTGATCCTTCTCATAGACAAGGCTGTAAAGTTACCGGTAACATCCACTCCAACGTTACCGGTAACATATAATAACAAGCCGGACTCTGTGAAACTCATAAGGATACCCAAATGAAAGCTCTGACTAAAACGCTGATTGCTGCTTCCCTCACTGGTCTATTTGCTACTTCAGCAATGGCTGCAGACTTTAAACTTAAGATTCAATCTTCAGATCCATCTGGCGATTTGAACTTCAAGGTTCAGCAAAAGTGGGCTGAGCGAGTAGAGACGATGTCTAACGGACGTATTGATATCGATCTACTTCCTGTTGGTGCTGTGGTTAAGCACACAGAAACGCTAGGCGCGATCAAAATGGGCATCCTAGATGGTCACATCACAGCAACAGGTTACTTCTCTGGTAAAGATCCAGCTTTTGGTCTTATCGGTAACATGGTTGGTGCATGGTCAGACACAACACAGCTGCTTCAGTACATGAACTACGGAGGTGGTAATGAGCTAATGACTGAACTGTACAAGCCTTACGGTGTTCAGTTCGTTGGTGCTTCAACAACCGGCGTTGAATCATTCATTTCTAAAAAGCCAATCGACGGTGTAGCGGATCTTAAAGGTCTTAAACTGCGTGCGCCTGAAGGCCTAGTACAACAAGTATTTGCAGCCGCGGGTGCGACTCCAGTAAACCTGCCAGGTTCTGAAGTATTTACTGGCCTAAGCAAAGGCGTAATTGATGCAGCGGACTACACGGTATTCTCTACCAACCAAAAAGCGGGCATGAACGACATTGCAACACATCCAGTTCAACCGGGTTTCCATTCACTACCGCTTATCGATATCTCTATTTCTCAGAAGAAATGGGACAAGATGCCAGCTGATCTACAAACAATGCTGCAAACATCAGTGCGTGACTTCTCTTACGACATGACGACTCAGCTGAAAATGGCTGACCAAGCGGCACTGAAAGAAGCTCAAGCGAACCCAGAAATCACTATCCATGATTGGTCTCAAGAAGAGCGTAAGAAGTTCCGTGAAATCGCGAAAGGCCAATGGAAAGTATTTGCAGAGCGTTCTGATAACGCAGGGAAAGTTTACACCTCAGTGACTGTGTTCCTAGAAGAAAACGGCTTACTGTAATTTAAACTTAGTTTACTGACGGGGGAGGGCATTGCTCTCCCGTATTCTCCCAGGAAATTTGGCCCATGACAGACAAAACTCCCCATGCCCCAGCTGAAAACGACGAGCAACCAAGAAATGCGCTTGATCGTTTTGTTATAAAGTTCAGTAATCTCGTGAGCTGGTTTTTTATCTTTACTGTATTGATTTCATTTTATGAAGTTGTGATGCGTTACGCATTCGATGCCCCGACCACATGGGTACATGAAACAGCTTCTTTCATCGGTGGTTCTTTATTCATTATTGGTGGCATCTACGCGTTTGCTGCGAATAAGCATGTACGTGTGGTTCTTATCTACGATTCAGTGTCTAACCAAGCACGTAAATATCTTAATCTTGTTCACCACATTGTGGGTTTGGCCTTTGCAGGCATGCTCGCTTATGCAGCTTACTTCACTGCGGAAGAAGCGTGGTTTGCACCATGGGGTGAATTCCGCCTTGAAACATCAGGTTCAGTGTTAAACGCGCCTTATCCTGCGCTGCTGAAAGGCCTGATTTTTGTCGTTTTGTGTGTTCTTGTTGTCCAGTTTGTATTGCACCTAATCCAAGAGTTGATGGGTCTAAGGAAGAATGACGATGTTTGATTTATCTTCTATTGGTATCGCATGGGGCAGCTTGCTCATGCTGGTTATGATGATTGGCTTGCTACTGACCGGTATGCAGCTAGCGTTCGTAACAGGCTTTGTCGCAATTTTCTTCACTCTATGTTGGTTTGGTCCTGATGCCCTGCCTTTGATCGCAAGCCGTACCTACAGCTTTGCTTCTGGTTATGTGTTCCTCGCAGTACCGATGTTTGTATTGATGGCCGCTTTACTAGACCGTTCGGGCATTGCTCGAGATTTGTTTGATGCAATGAAATCTGTCGGCCGTAAGGTTCGTGGTGGTGTGGCAGTTCAAACGCTATTAGTAGCGGTTCTATTGGCTTCAATGTCAGGCGTTATCGGTGGTGAAACCGTTCTTCTGGGTATTCTCGCACTGCCACAAATGCTTCGTTTAGGTTACGACCGTAAGCTTGCTATCGGTACAACCTGTGCGGGTGGCGCACTTGGTACCATGCTTCCGCCAAGTATCGTACTGATCATCTACGGTATGACAGCCAGCGTATCGATTGGCGACCTATTTAAAGCGTCATTCTTACCAGCGTTTATTCTTGCTGGCTGTTACATCGGCTACGTGCTGATTCGCTGTAAGCTAAACCCTTCTCTTGCGCCTATTCCAAGTGATGATGAGACAGAAGACGATATCGCCAATCAGCCAAGTTACTTCAAAGCTCTGTTCTTCCCATTGCTTTCTGTCGCAACGGTTTTGGGCAGTATCTACACAGGTATCGCATCAGTAACAGAAGCGTCTGCTTTGGGTGTAGTTGGCATCATGATCAGTGCGCTAATCCGTGGTGAACTGAACTTCAGCATGTTGAAAGAGAGTGCCATCGCAACCATGCGTACCTGCGGCATGATCATGTGGATTGGTATCGGTGCAAGCGCATTGGTTGGTATCTACAACCTGATGGGCGGTATTGATTTTGTTGAAGAAACCATCCTTGCGCTCAGTGGCGGTAACGCGACAGTAACGCTATTAATCATGATGGCTATTTTGTTGGTACTAGGCATGTTCCTTGACTGGGTAGGTGTGGCACTTCTGACTATGCCAATCTTCGTTCCAATCATCACTGGCCTTGGTTTTGACCCAGTATGGTTCGGCGTTGTGTTCTGTCTAAACATGCAGGTGTCGTTCTTGTCACCGCCGTTTGGTCCTGCGGCATTCTACTTGAAATCGGTAGCACCAAAAGACATCAGCTTAGGTGAGATTTTCTCTTCACTACTGCCGTTTATTGCACTTCAAGTATTGGTTCTGGCACTGGTTATTATCTTCCCTCAGCTCGCGCTTTGGTGGCAATAACAGCGAAGGTTCCTGAGCGAGTTTAATGTTCAGGAACCTATCAACAGCAACACAAGTTTAACTATTAGATTCGATTGTCAGCCCCTGTTTTGGTTGGGGCTTAGGGAAGGCTTGCCTTATGAAAAGCAAAAAAATACTCGTGATGGGCGTATCTGGATGCGGAAAAAGCCTGATTGGTAGCCGTATCGCGCAGGCTTTAGAACTTCAATTCTTTGATGGCGATGACTTCCATCCGCAAAGCAACGTTGAAAAAATGCGTCAAGGTATCCCGCTGACTGACGAAGATCGTCAAGGATGGCTAGAAACACTGAATAAGCAATATATCGAACAACCAAGTGCTGTGATTGCATGCTCTGCATTGAAACCTCAATATCGAGACATTCTACGAAAGAACAATGAAGGCTTAGTTATCGTGTACCTACAAGGTAGCTTCGACACCATTTGGAACCGCCATAAAGCGCGCGAGAACCATTACTTCAATGGTCAAGAAATGTTGAAAAGCCAATTCGCAACCTTGGTTGAACCGAATGAAGCCGATGCGTTGTTTGTTGATATCTCACAAGATGTCGAACAGGTAGTAGAAAGTGCACTCAAACAAATTAAGCAGATAGGCTAAACCATGACTCAGTTAAAAAACGACATCGCGATGATTGGTTTGGGTGTGATGGGCAAAAGCTTAGCGTTGAACCTACTCGACAATGGATTCAACGTCGCGGGTTTTGATTTAAACGCTGACAACATTGAACGTGCAAATTCAGAAGCGAAGCAGCTTAATGAATCCTTTGACGGCAAAGGTCAGTTCACTAAAGGCACTAGCCTTGAGCATGTGTTGCAAGGGCTAGCGAAGCCGCGTGTAATCGCTTTGTCGGTTCCTGCTGGAAAACCTGTCGATATCGTCGTGAATAGCTTGCTTGATGCTGGCTTAGAAAAGGATGACATTGTTATCGATACAGGCAACAGCCTTTGGACAGATACCGAAGCACGCGAAGTGAGCTACAAAGGCAAGCTTCGTTTCTTTAGCACCGCTGTTTCTGGTGGAGAAGAAGGGGCTCGTGTTGGCCCTGCACTAATGGCGAGTGGTGACCAGTCGGCTTGGCAATATGTGAAGCCGATGTGGGACGCGATTGCAGCGAAAGTGGATTCTAATGGACTACCGGTTGCTCAGTTTGAAGCGGGTGAAGCGTGCGCGGCGTATGTTGGCCCTTCGGGCTCTGGGCATTACGTTAAGATGGTTCACAATGGTATTGAATACGCCGACATGCAGCTTATCTGCGAAGTGTACCATTTCATGCGTGATGTGCTTGAAATGCCAGCTCAAGAGATTGGGCAAGTCTTTGAGCAATGGAATACTGGCGTACTTAATAGTTACCTGATGGAAATCAGTGCCGACATTCTTCAACAAGAAGATGTGGTGACGGGTAAGCCATTCGTTGATGTTGTGCTTGATAAAGCAGGGCAGAAAGGCACGGGATTGTGGACAGCAGTTAACAGCCTTCAAGAAGGGTGTCCAACCCCAACCATTGCTCCAGCGGTTTATGCACGTGCGATGAGCGGTCAAAAATCACAACGCGTTCAAGGCAGCAAGCTTCTTAAAGGCAATGTTGCCGATGCGAGTCGGTTGGATAAAACAGAGGTTATTTCTGAGCTTCACGATGCTCTATATTGCGCCAAGTTGTCTGTTTATGCACAAGGCTTTGATTTATTAAAGACAGCGTCAGACAAAGAGGGGTGGAATCTCGATTTCACTCAAATAGCTAAGATCTGGCGAGCAGGTTGTATTATTCGTGCAGCATTCTTACAAGGTATTACATCGGCTTATCAACAAAATGGTGAGCTGGCGAACCTGTTGTTTGACGAGGTTTTCATCAAACAAGTGGAAGAGCGTGAGCTTGCTTGGCGTATCGCCGTTGCTAACTCCGCTTTGTATGGTGTGCCGATGCCGGGGATCAGTTCTGCATTAAGCTACTTTGATTCTCTGCGCTGTGAAGTGTTACCAGCGAATCTATTGCAAGCGCAACGTGACTATTTTGGTTCTCATACCTATTCGCGAGTCGATAGAGATGAAGCTGAAAAGTTTCACGTGACTTGGAGTCAGTCTCCAAGAACTGAAGTAAAAGTGAACGCTTAAACAATCAATAACGCCCTCAAATAAGAGGGCGTTATTTTTATTCGTTTTAAACCAAAACAAACATGTAGAACAATGTTGAACAAATCTATTAACTACTGACGTCACCATAACGTATGACCATCATCTCAACATGACTATCATAGGTTGCGCACCTTTGGTTGTGGGGATAATAGATTCCCTTGATTACTTCATGGTTGTTATAGAAAAGTTTTCCCCAAATTGAAAAGATGTTTAATGATTTCGATTATTACAATAATGCTGGAATAGAAATGCGTTCAATTCTTTCGCGTTATGGTTATGACGGGACTGTTTTATCTCAAAAGGTCATTCCTTTTCCGAACTTGTTTACTGGCGCACATTACTTCCCCTCAATTTATGAATACTTACCCGTAGAGCCTTTGAAAGCAGCAAGCGCTGTAGTTCAAGAGAATATCAAAATAATATATAGTAAATTTGCAAATTGTAGTGAGGTTGTAATGAATGTAATGCTATTTAGTAACGGTAAGTTACCAGGTGACACATCACTTTTGGAGTATGGTAAAGAGTGGATTCGTCCAATGATGGAAAAGACTCAGCCTAAAAAAATGTTGTTTATTCCATTCGCAATGATTCGAGGGCAATACTCGGATCGCACGCAGCAATTACAGCAAGTGTTCGATGAATATGATTGCGAAGTGGTGAGTATTCATGAAGCCGAAGACCCAGTGCAAGCCTTGAAAGAGGTTGATGGTATCATCATTAGTGGCGGTAATACGTGGGTACTTAACCGTATGCTTTACGACCTAGGCTTGGTAACACCGATGCGTGATGCTGTGATCAACAAAGGTAAGCTGTTTATTGGTTGGAGTGCGGGAACAAATGTCGCAACCCCAACGATCCGTACTACTAATGATATGCCAATTGTCAGTGCTGCTATCTTGCCTGCGCTTAATTTTGTGCCATTTCAGATTAACCCTCACTATATAGAAGCATCCATTTCTGGGCATATGGGCGAAACACGTGATGAACGTATTGAAGAGTTCTTGTGCATGAACCCAAGTGAAGTCGTTGTTGGTATCCCTGAAGGGACGATGCTGCAAGTGTGTGAAGGAAAATTAACGTACCACACCGCGACAGGCAAGCCAATGAAGCTCTTTAAGCATGGTCAACTTGCTGAAACGTTCACGGCGGACAGCGATCTTGCATTCTTGATGGACATCGGTTGCTAGGTAACGAATAGAGACAGGCTACTGCCTCTTAATAGGGGTTGGCTATGTACGCAATTGCAATGGGTTATACGAAACCCCAATCTTGATCATCCAAGGTTGGGGTTTTTAATACGTAATATACACATCAAGTGTAAGTTGAGAACTTATTGACCATCGTCTTCGAAAATAAGAATTGTTAGTTTTATTGGTGGCAAAGCGACGTGTGTGTTTATGATCTGATATCAAGTTTTAGGTGTTTAGTTCTTCTAAAGTAGTCGAAATTCGTTACTATGTTACCAGTAACATTAATCGTAACCATGATGCTGTCAGTATGCTAAGTAAGAAAAAACGTCCCACATTACAAGATGTTGCCAACCTAGTTGGTGTCACCAAAATGACCGTCAGTCGCTGTCTAAGAGACTCTTCACAGGTATCAGAAGCACTGCGAGATAAGATCAGCGCTGCAGTCGACGAGTTAGGTTACATCCCTAATCGTGCGCCAGACATTCTTTCTAACGCAAAAAGCAATGCTATCGGTGTTCTTGTTCCCTCGTTAACTAACCAAGTTTTCGCCGAAGTTATCCGTGGCATTGAACAAGTCACCGCGCCTGCAGGCTACCAAACCATGATTGCCCACTATGGCTATAGCGCAGAACTGGAAGAGCGAAGCATCGCTTCACTGCTTTCTTACAACGTTGACGCGATTATCCTGTCAGAAAATGTGCACACAGATAGAGCGCGTAAAATGCTGCAGACTGTTTCTATCCCTGTGATTGAAATTATGGATTCGGTGTCTCCCCGTATTGAACAAGCAGTGGGCTTTGATAACTTTGAAGCGGCTAGAGCGATGACTAAAACCATGCTCGATCGAGGGCGTACCAATATCGCTTATTTGGCTGCTCGAATGGATGAACGTACTCGCTTGAAAATGGCGGGATATGAGCATGCGATGCAAGAAGCCGATAAAACGCCAGTAACGCTGCAAACGGAAGACGCGTCCTCGTTTACTTTAGGCGCAAAACTGATTGGTGAGTTACTTGATAAGCACCCTGAAGTGAATGGTATTTTCTGTACCAACGATGATTTAGCTATTGGTGCTTTTTACGAATGCGTACGACGTGGTATTCAAGTTCCCGAGAAGATGGCGATTGCGGGTTTCCACGGACACGACATCACAGTGGCGATGACGCCGCGTTTAGCGACTGTAGTAACACCAAGGGAGCAGATCGGTAAAGTCGCTGCACAGCAAGTTGTAGCGCGTCTACAAGGCAACAAAGAATGGGTGGCGAAGCTGGATCTCGGTTACGAGATTGAAGTGGGTGAGAGTATCTAATTTTACATGTCAGCTTTGATCTTCATCGGGCTCAAACTAAAACGCCCTTAACGAGACGAACTTCGCTAAGGGCGTTTTTTATTTATCTGGCAAAAGATGTATGTAGTAACAGACTTAACCCGCTAAAGCTTGAGCATCTTGTTGCTTCAACACTTTGTGGCCATCTTCAGTGACGCCACGCTTCCAATAACTGCTAATGTAGATGTTCTCTTTCGCGACTTCTTTTTCGTTTCGGAAGTATTGTCTCAGCTCGCGCATGCTTTCAAATTCACACGCTGTCCAAATCGAAACCTGACCGTCTAACCATTCTAAATTGCGAACCGTTTGTGAAAGTGTTTCTTCAGTTTCATCTTCAATTAACCAAGTGACTTTTATACCTTGAGGTGCTTCAAGCGTTTGTTTATCTGCTGCTGAATTGATCTGGATGACGGCGTGCCCTACGGCGTGCTCTGGAAGCGATTTTACTTTTGCAGAAAGCGCAGGTAGGGATGTCATATCTGCAACTAAGAAGAACCAGTCTGACTCTAGGTTAAGTCCTTGAATTAAACCTGGGCCAGCCACTGAAACTGTGTCACCCACTTTCGCGTTCATTGCCCACCTTGCTGCAAAACCACACTGTAAATCTGTGGTGATGTGGCGAACGAAATCAACCTCAATCCAGTTTTCTACAGGGTTGTACTGACGAATGGTGTAAGTGCGCATGGTTGGGCGCTCACCATCATTCAGTTGGCTTAAATCGGTTGTGCCCAATGGCGAGAATAAAAGCTTGATGTAGCCGCCGGCACATTCGGTTGGATACTTACTTAATCCTTCACCGCTAAGCGTTATACGCTGCATGTTCGGTGTAATGGTTGAGGTTTGAGTAACAGTTAATGTGATAGGGCTAGGCTTGCTCATATAAGGCTCTCTTAGATTTTGATTCCGACATCATAATCCTGAACTAAAAAACACTCAATACTAATAGTTATCATTTACTTTGATTTACACAGAGCAACGTAATTTGAATCACCTATCTATTTACCCTGGCATCCATACCGACAAAAAAGCCCTTTAGAAAACTAAAGGGCTTGAAGCGTTAGCGCTATTTAACGTGAGCAGAATTAGCTGTTTGCTTGCTCTAGTTCAATCGTCTCATCTGCGGCTTTCGCTGCGTCTAGCATCTTACGAATAATGAACGATGCTGCCATTGCGATACCCACCATTACAACCGCTAGAACAGTCAGCATTTGGAAGTAATCACCGTAAACCGTTTGAACGATCTCTTGTGTGATCTCTTGGCCTTTCTCAAGTGCAATAGACGTTGAAAATACAGCACCAACAATGCCTGACATTGCGATTGCTACAGAGAATAAGCTTACTGAGAAGTTCTCGATGTGCTTAGGTGCAACAGACAGAATGAAGGCTACAACCATAGAACCAACAATAACTTCACCAAATGCTAGGAAGAAGTGGATTGCTAAGAACACTTCAGGGCGAATCAGAATATCTTCACCTACGGTCGTTACTGCCATTGTTAAGATACCGAAAGCGATCGCCGTCAAAATGAAAGAAAAACCTACTTTGGTTGCGGTAGAGAAGTGAATGTTTTTCTTTTCTAGCTTAGAGAAGATACCCGTAATAATAGGGCCTGCAACCATACACCAAAGTGGGTTCATTGCCATTGAAGCTTCCGGGGCTACAGGGATGAAGCCGAGTAGATCGCCACGCATTGTGTTGATCGCTACCATTGTCATCGACGTCATCATTTGGCCGTAGTACACGAAGAAGCATGTCGTCAGGAATGTGATGATTAAGATAGTACCCATTTTCAGCATGTCTGATTTCTTCGATTTCATCATCAAAGAGACAAAGTAGATGATTGCTGCCGCGCCGATCGCGTAAACGATGTTCTGGCCGATATCCATGTTAGAGAACATGAAAAATACCAAGCCAATCATTGCAGCAGAAAGACCGAGGAACGCAGCCCAGTTTTTCGTGCTAACTGGTTTTTGGTCGATTTCAGCACTTGCTTCAACAAGGCCTTTGCGAACAAAGAGCATCATCAGAAGTGCTGCACCTGCTAGAACACCTGAGAGAAGGAAGCCACCGTGGAAACCGACAACTAGCACTAGCATTGGGAACAGGTATTGACCTAATAGAGCACCAATATTGTTTACTGAGTAGTTGATTGGGTAGCAATTTTCGAAATCTTCTTGAGTTTTGAACGTGCGTTTGTAAAGACTTGGGTAAGAAGGGGACATCAAACCACGCGCATAACTCGCTAAAGCAATACCACATAAAGCCATTGGAACATTAGTTGCTGCGGCACCGAGTACCAGTAGACCGTAACCACTTGCGAATCCAAGAAAGGCAATGGTCAATGATCGGTATGCGCCTAAAAATTTGTCGGCGATGAAACCGCCTGCGATAGCAAATAGCGGTCCGATTGCAGAGAAAGCACCAACAACCATCATGGTGTCGGCTTCGTTGTAGTTCAGATCTTCAAGGAAGAAACGAGTCAAGATCACCATGACGCCATAGAACGAAAGTCCGAACATCATTTGGCAGAACATCATTGATTTATTTAATCTATTCCACATTATTTTATTCTCACATTTGTGTTGATATGTAGTGTAATTACCCAATTATAATATCATTAATAGCAATACATAAAATGAAACATTTGCTGTGTTCGTTACTTTGCTCTCTATATCTTTTCTTATCGGGCGATTCATTTTTCTCATGCATTAAATATGCAATATTAGATTTTGCTAGTGGATGGTTGTGTAAATGTCGGTCAGATTTATTTGTTGCTAATCCGCAAGCCAAATAAGGAAAGTTACAGGTGGCAATCTTGTAAAATATTCAAGTGAGTATCACTTTCAATTAGCTGTTGGATTTTAGCCAATAAAAAAGCCAGCTTGGTGGCTGGCTCTGTTTGGGTATCGAAAACGACGTTTACGAGAATGCTGTCTCTACAGCGGCTTTCTCGACTCGTGTTTTATACCAATCGTAGTAAATAGCTGGTCATCCTAGCTTGTTAAAACGCTCAATAACTGCGTTAGAAATTTTGATTGTAGAATAACTACTTATCGAAACTTCTAATCGAGAAGAGCCGCCTTGTTCTTGAGCCTTTTTCCTGCGCTATTTATGATCACTTACTTACTGTGATTGGTATTCGCAGTTATTCACAAGGAGGAGCCATGTGGATCACGGCCAAGCCACCTAAGGACGTTTCACGGTACTTTTTGTTCATGTCTTTACCTGTTTGGTACATGGTTGCGATAACCTTGTCTAACGAGATAAGACACTTACTGGTGCGTTTCAGCGCCATACGTGATGCGTTGATGGCTTTCATTGCGCCCATTGCATTGCGCTCGATACATGGCACTTGAACAAGCCCACCGATCGGATCACATGTCATGCCTAGTGAGTGTTCCATAGCGATTTCAGCTGCGATGCAGATTTGTTCGTTGCTACCACCGCGTAGGGCGGTTAAGCCTGCTGCAGCCATTGATGAAGATACGCCAACTTCGCCCTGACAACCCACTTCTGCACCAGAAATCGAAGCGTTGGTTTTGTACAAGATGCCAATAGCGCCAGAGACTGCTAAAAAGTCTTTCAACTGCTTAGTGTCTAGTTCTTTAATGAAACGATGGTAGTACATTAATACCGCAGGAATAACGCCAGCCGCACCATTGGTTGGAGATGTTACCACTTGGCCACCCGCTGCGTTTTCTTCACTCACAGCAAAGGCAAATAGGTTAATCCAATCCATGATCTCCATTGGATCGTTTTCAATCGAAGCATTCGCCTCAAGCTTTTTCAAAAGAGCAGGGGCTCGACGCGTCACTTCTAGACCGCCATCAAGGATGCCTTCGGTGTCGAAGCCTCGCTGCATGCACAGAGACATCACCTTCCAGATTTGGTCGGCTTTTTGGTCAATCACGTCCATGCCTTGAAAAGACACTTCATTGCGCAGGATTAAGCCACCAAGGCTAAGCCCTTGCTGCTCTGACAATTCAAGTAGTTGGTCGGCAGAAGAAAAAGGGAACTCAACTTGTGTTTCTGCTTCTTGCTTGCCGTTTTGTAGCTCATCAGCGGTTGCAATAAAGCCACCACCAATTGAGTAATATGTTTCCATCTCTAAAAGACTACCGCTTGCGTCAAAAGCAGAGATGGTCATGCCATTTTCATGCAGCGGAAGGTTGGTTTTATGGAACAGCAAGTCGCTTTCTACGTCGAAGTGAATTTCATGGTTACCGCTAACCAGTAGAGACTTATCTTCAATTGCTTTACGCATTGCTTTGTTAGCACTGGTAATTTTAATGGTGTCGGGGCGGTTGCCGAGTAAACCTAATAAGGTCGCTCTGTCTGTATGGTGACCAATACCCGTTAATGATAACGAGCCGTATAAGTCGATTTGAATACGCTCTACTTGTGTAAGCTGAGCATCAATTTTTTGGGTAAAGTTAAACCCAGCGATCATTGGTCCATTTGTGTGGGAGCTGGACGGTCCAACCCCAATTTTGTAGATATCAAAAATAGACAGCATAGTAACTTCCTGTGAAGACGGTTCGATGAACGAACTCTGTGTAAAATTTGTATTTCGTTAGTTCCACTTCTGTGAGTGAACCTGTTCTTTGGGTGAAGCAGTTCTTTGGCTGAAACAGTTATTCGATTGAGCTGGCTCTTTGCTTTAAAGGTCTCTTTTATTGAAACTCGTGTTGAGCAAGCATAGAGCGATGAAATACAAGAGCGTGCTATGTTTGCTTTAAAGCGACACGTCTATTCTTGTATGACCCGAGATGTTGCTATCAATAGTGAGCATTATTGATAGCAACATGTAAGAATTTCAAAATACTTTTGTTAATAAGTATTGTATACATAATTCACTCCATCTAATCACTAAAACGAGACTTGAACATAAAATGAGCATTATTCACCTCCTTATTGTGCTAGGTAAGCGACTTAATGAGAATAAATTGACTAATGAAGGAATCAGTCGAGTTGATGCTTTAGTTGAGTATCTGGCTGGGCCTTTGGCTGAAGAGTCGAACCAGCAAACGGCTGTGGCGTTCTGTGGTGGGGTGACACAAGGCCAAACCGTTTCTGAAGCCGATATGATGCACGAGTATTTTCGAGAGCTTGAAAATCAACGTGAGTATCCGTTTCCCATAGGGGCGGTTTTACTTGAGCAGCATTCGACAAATACGGTTGAGAACATTCAAAACTTGGCCTCAGAGATGATTGAAAGTGGGCTGTTTACACGCGGGCAGAGTGTGACGGTGACGTTCGTTTCTAATGACTACCACTTACAACGTATCTTCGAGATTCAATCGCTGATGGACGAGCAAGGTTTGCTTAAGGTTTTGGTCGAGAAGTGCTCTGCACTTGGAGTGGAACTACAAATAGATCCTCAGCGAGAGGCTCATGTCGCAGTGCCATACCCTCATCAAACAGAGCAAGGGCAATTGTTTCTGTTAATGGATGCTCTGACGACCTACCGAGTCTATCTTGAAGGTGTCTCTGTGGGTGCATTTAAGAGGGATTTGGATTCAGTAAGACGAGAGCCAGAAAGGTTGTCTTTGGAAGCCTTGTTAGCGGCAAAGGAGTTAGTTGGGCGTTCATCTCATTTTGATATCGTAGAAAGCTTGCTTCCAGTGTTGGAGACCTGCATCCAAAATACCCCAGTCGGAATCGACATAGAAAAAGTTAAGGAGTACCTAGCATTGCTCGATACTAACCTGACTTTATTGAATCGTTATTTAGATCCAGAATCAGATCACACACATCGCTGGTGGAGATAGCGAAAACACCAATATTAGTAATACAGATAGGTAGCCCAAAGGTGATGTGTGTACAAAGTTGATGTGTATAGTAAGGTAAACCGACCGCTCGATAGCGAACAGTTTACCTAATGTCATGTCATTTGACAGGGTGGCATTCGTGAAGGGTTAACGTCGTGGAATAGGTGTGACGTCAACAGTTCACGATGTCGCAGCTTAGCTTTCTTCTTTTTGCTCATGGTTGTTGCGGTAGTATTCCCACTGTTCGATACGTTCACCGTCATCAAATACACAATAAGTAGTGCGTTGATTGTTTTCAGCTACGGTGTCTAATTCACCATCTTGTTGAACACAATAAACCGCAGCTGGGTTAGCCACTGAAACACGTTGGCCTTCGCTATATTCTGCATAGTCGTTTGCACAACCGCCCAACACAACGGCAAATACAGCCATCAAACCAATTTTCTTCATGTTTATCTCCTACGTGATAACTCTATAATCGAATGCGTTAAGTTCTACAGAACCAGATTAGAAGCTCTATGAAACTAGTATATTTTAGATTTCAGAAAAGGTTGTTCTAATTTGGTCAAGATATTGAAATAGGTTGATATTTCGCTATTTTTAACGGATTTTTGAGTGTTTGATCATGCTGGCATAGCTGGTGCTCTAACAGGAACGGCCTCCGTCAATAAGGTGCTACTTGATGGTTATTTCTACTAGATAGCAGTGGGGGAACAGCGATCAAAAGCAGAGGTTATGTGCTCTTTCAGGGGACGGAGAACGTCGAATCTATTGATGATTATGATATGATGCCGCCAAATTCAGTAGAGCAGTCAGAATCATGAGACACCTAAAAACCACTATTCACCCTGATATCGATCACCTAGACAATAAGACGGTATATAAGCGCAATGCTGCACGTGCGATTGTGTTAGATGGCGAAGACATTTTGATGCTTTATACAGAGCGTTATCACGACTACACCATTCCTGGTGGTGGTTTGGATGACGGTGAAGATGTGATCGCAGGTATGGTCCGTGAGCTTGAAGAAGAAACGGGTGCGAAGAACATTCACAGTATTAAACCGTTCGGTATTTTTGAAGAGTTTCGTCCTTGGTATAAAGATGATGCAGATATAATGCACATGATTTCTTACTGCTACTCATGCAAGATTGATCGTGAGCTTGGCGAAACAGCTTACGAAGACTACGAAGTGAAAAACGGGATGAAACCGGTGTGGATGAATATCCATGAAGCGATCGATCACAACGAAAAGACCATGGCTGAGAGCCCTAAAAAAGGCATGAGCATTGAACGTGAAACCTTTTTGCTGCATCTAATCGCAAAGGAAATGCTGTAACCCTTTTAATAAATCAAAACTGTTTAAAAGTAGAATGTTTTAAACAGTTTTGTTCACCATGAACCAACAATAATTCCTCCCTCCTTTAGTTGAGCTAACCCATCGTAATTTGAGTTTTAAGCAAAACGCCTCCAGTCCGTAAACAACCTATCCGTTTCCAACCAGCATAGAACGTTGCCTTATCTAACAGACTGTCAAGTTGACTAACCTCTCATCAAATTGATTCTTATTTTGAAGAAAAGACCGTTTCATTCTGACTGTAATTTTAATGTAGAGAAATAAGTCTTATTTTTCAATGTTATACGGTGATTTTGAAACGATTGGAAACTTGGCTTCTCTTTTGCTTCTTTGTATTAAGCAGCTCGCTTTATCGGCACCAACATAATAAACAAAGATGCGAATAGTTTGTTTTAGAGTTAACTGAGACGCTTCTTTAACTTGCCGTTCAGAGTTCACACACTTTTCAAGGAAATCGCTCATGCGAAGAAGAAGTCGAGGTTTACTATGAAATACAAGCAAGTTATTTATCTTATGACGGCAGTTGCCAGTGCCCCTGTCTATGCAACGACGGTAGATCTGGACTTTTCAAATCATGTAGAGTCGACGAACGGCAGCAGTTCGTGGGCTGGGCCAACCTATGATGGATCTTCGATGCACTTCCTCAATGTTGGTACACATGATGGAAAAACAATAGATGCCAAAGTGTCTAGTAGTGTGTTCGGTGATGCGACATTTTTGTTTCATGCTCCTAACTACAAAGTTGGTGCAACACAACCCTCAGGAGATATTGGTTTTCTCTATCAAACTAACTCTGCGGGCTCTGCAGGTCTAACCTATACCTTTGAATTTTATGATGGTACGGATGGACTCTCAGGTACGT
Source organism: Vibrio sp. 10N.247.310.24 (assembly GCF_041467175.1). NCBI lineage: Bacteria > Pseudomonadati > Pseudomonadota > Gammaproteobacteria > Vibrionales > Vibrionaceae > Vibrio > Vibrio sp. 10N.247.310.24. The sequence continues at coordinate 22,723 of NZ_JBFSUD010000022.1, read as the reverse complement.
TCTCAGTGCCTTATACACTTCCCGAATTTGACATGATTGGCTATGACATTGATGGCGAACCCGTGCAGTCGGAGCAAGTAAGAGTGTTTAAAAGTGAAGGTTTCTACAGTTATCAACTTGGTAGTGCTAGCGCGAGTTTGACGGCGGAAGAGAGTGCCGATGGAACGTCGGTTCTATTCACCGGGCCAGGTACGAACTATTCTGAAACCGACACTTCCGGTGCTGTAAAATTCACCTACAAGAATACCTCGATTGTAACTCTACAATTTGAAACGGTTACGAGCAGTAGCAGTAGTTTCCCCAACCCGATTTTCTCGGCATTTGACGGTAACTGGGACTTATCTGGATTTACTACGCCAATAGAAAGTTCAGATGAATCTGATTTTGGTGACGCTCCGGATAGTTATGGAACGTTGCAGGCGAGTAACGGTGCTGAGCATGCGATATCTTCCACACTGTACTTAGGTGCTAGTGTTGATGCCGATACAGATGGCCAACCTGGCACATCATCCAACGGCGATGATTTGGATGTTGGTGGAAATGATGATGACGGGATTGCACTGTTGACGAACCTTGAAGTCGGCTTAGACAGTTTAATTAATGTCAACATTGTGGGGAGTGGTTATCTGCAAGCTTGGGCTGACTGGGATATGAATGGATCTTTTGAGGATGACGAGCAGATATTAAAAAATCATTCTGTTGTAGATGGAAGCCAAGTCGTCCCTATTCGAGTGGGTGATGATGCTGTCGTTGGGAGCGTACAAACTCGATTCCGTTTAGCGAGTAGCCCTAACATTCCGAGTGACGGTTATGTTGGTGATGGTGAAGTTGAGGACTACGTGTTTAACGTTACGGATCCTGGCACAACGGTTCAACATTCGAATTACTATACAGCGGCCTTCGAAGATAATTGGCCAGAAGTTGGTGACTTCGACTTAAATGACGTTGTGGTTTACTACCGCACCACCATTTTAAGTAAAGAGGACGCAGTGCTTCGAATGGATATTACGGGAACCATAATGGCCTACGGTGCTTCTTATGGTAATGGACTGGGATGGAAGCTTGATGGCTTCGATGAGTCAGATGTCGATCTTCAAACGGCTCGAGTGCAAAAGAATGGCGCGACTCGGGTAAATATTTCGCCGTTTACGGGTGAAGACAAAAGTGTTGCATCGCCAGGAGGAGACCTCGTTGTTGTCGCGTCGTTGAACCTAAAAAATGATCTGCCGATTAACGGTGAGTGTATGTTCCACCGCACTAACCCTTCTTGTAGTCTGACTTTAGAAGCTGACCAAATGACGTTCAGTATTTCTCTGCCGTTTGCTTCTGGAAACGAGCCCACAGCGAGTTCACTGATGCCATTAAGTGGCTTCGACCCATTCATCTTTGGTGCGGGAGCGGGTTATTACCATGGTGACAGTTTCTCTACATCGCCAGGGAAAGACTTAGAAATCCATACTGCGGACTTCCCACCAACGTCGCGTGGCACGTTAGTGAGTGATTTCTATGGTATTGCACAAGATGATTCAGACCCGTCTAGTGATAAATATTACCGAACGACACAAAACATGCCTTGGGGTATCTTAATTTCATCACCTTGGAATCATCCATCAGAATACATTGATGTTAGTGAGGTGTACCCCGAGTTTGCTGAGTGGGCTACATCAGGCGGTGCTTCAAAACCAACGTGGTACCAAAACCCTAACGCCAACAAAACTTGGTCAACGGAAGATTAATCAGGAGGATTTATGAAAACAATCAAACTAATTTTGAGTGGTGTAGGCTTTGTATTCCTTTCAGCTTGTGGCGGCGGAGGTGGAGGTGATAGTACCGCTTCATCTCCAAGTACAGTCGCTCCTCCGAGCAATACTACGGCTCCGGTCCCCGTCACTCCTCCGGGTAATTCGACCGTTGGTAGCAATAACGTTGTGGCACCTGCTCCAGTAGTGGTACCGCAGTCTATTAAATCATCTGAGTTATCTATACCGGAAGGTTTTGATTTTTCTACGGAGAGAGAAGTGTCTGTAAACGTTGACGTAGCAAGCTCGCAAAGTTCTCGAGGTTTTATGAGTATTTATACAGAGTTCAATGGTGATGTTGTCGATTACACCTCACAAGTGCTGAGGAGCCCAATCAATCAAGATATTGATTTCTCCACAACTCTCCTTTTACCCAATCATGTTGATAAAGTATGGGTTGAAGTCTGGTATCCGTCGGCAATGGGAAGTGAAGTGAAACTCCTTGTAAATATTGAGGACGATAATGTAGACGTGATTCTTTAATCTTTATCTTCTACCAAACAACGTTACCGCTATTTAGGCGGTAACGTTGTTTTAGGCGCTTTTGTTGTGAATTTTTCTAACATCGAGACCTGAGATAACCTGTATAAAATGAATGGAGTGATATTATCAATCCGGTGTTTTAGGTGTATCTTTACTTAAGTGACGCTCGTTTCTAGCTTTACGAAATCACCAAAACTCGGTGAGCCTGCCCTAAACAAAGAAGACTATGAATAAAAGACAGTTTGTTGCCCACTATTTGCGCATGAATCGCCCCTCGTACTTACTGGCGATTGTGTTCATTTTTCTCGTTAACTGGTTACAGGTAGAGATCCCTCGTTATATCCAACTTGCCATCGATCTTATTGAGGATGCTTCAACAACGGGCCATCAGCAGCTTCAAACCTATGTTTGGATCGTGGTCGGCATGTCGGTTGCCATGGTGGTGGTGAGAATTCTGTCTCGTATCTATGCGCTTAATCCGGGGCGAATTACAGAAGCAGCACTAAAGAGTACACTTCTACAAAAGCTGAATCGCTTACCGAGCAGCTTTCATGAACGCTTTGCATCTGGTCGACTAATTTCAATCATGAATAATGACCTTAGCGGCATCCGACTGATGTTTGGTGTGGGGTTTCTTCAGTTCTTCAATGCGTTACTCGCGCTATCGCTGACACCTCTTTATATGTGGCGTATATCGCCAGAACTCACACTGTATTCGATTATTCCTATCTCAATCGCTTTTGTGATTTTTCGGGTGGGCTTCAAGCGTATGAAAACGCTGCATTTAGAGCACATGAAACGTCTACAAAACTTGTCTGCTCAGCTAATGAGTTACCTGGCTGGGATTGATTTGATTAAGAGCCAGCAGATGTCACCTTGGGTGAAAGCTGAAACTGAAAAGCTGAATCAGTTATTACTTGAATGCCGCCTTAAAATTACACGTATTCAAGTCTTCTTTATGCCAGTACTCGACTACGCCAATGACCTGATGAAAATCATCATTCTTGGGCTCGGTGGCTACATGTTAATGAGACAGGAACTCACACTTGGTGAGATTACTGCCTTTCTGACTTACTCGGTTTTGCTCGCAATGCCATTGATGCAGCTTGGCAGAATCGCGACCATTTATCAGCGTGGCATGGTCGGCATTCAAAGTGTACAAACCATTCTTAATGCAAAAATTCCAGACCTTGATGAAGATAAGCTCACTGAGTTAGATGTTGAATCTCTGAAGGGAAAAACGTTTTCTATTCGCAACCTCAGCTTCAGCTATTCAGGTGAAGAGCGTCTGATTCTCGATGACATCAGCTTTGACATTCCAGCAGGTAAGAAAGTGGGTGTGCTAGGCGGAATCGGAGCGGGTAAAACGACATTAGTTAATTGCTTGAACCATCACTTGGATGTTCCAGAAGGTTCGGTTTTCCTAGGCGAAAGAGATGTCACTAGCTTCTCACGCAGTGATTTGCGCCGTTACGTGAAAACCGTGACGCAAGACCCTTATCTGTTTTCTGCAACCGTCGAAGACAATATCCGCTTCGGTAGCTTAGATACTGACTTGGCAAAGAGTCAGGTTGATGAGGTTTTAGAACTGAGTCAGTTAGCCAATGACGTTACACGTTTTGAGCATGGCGACCAAACCTTAGTCGGTGAGAAAGGGATCATGTTGTCGGGTGGTCAGAAACAGCGCTTGAGCATTGCTCGATCTTTATTGCAACCCACCGACCTGATCATCATGGACAACGTTCTATCGGCTGTCGACTATGAAACAGAACGTAAGATTTTAGAGGGCTTGTTTAAGCGCTTGGAAAATCAATCGGTACTTGTGGTTTCACACCGTGTTAATGCCCTTGAATATATGGATGAAATTATCGTGTTGAACGAAGGTAAGGTGATTGCGAAGGGCGACCACGCGACGTTATTGAAAACGTGCGATTACTATTACGATACATGGCAGTTACAGCAGAATGAAACGGAGGCAGCAGCATGTTAAAAGGTGTTGATCTCAAGTACCTCAAGCACTTTTTTAAGTTTGCTAAGAAATACAAACGCTCTGCGATTCTGGGCATTGCTATGCTTCCGCTCTCTGTCATTACAAGCCTATTGTTTCCTTGGCTGATCATTCAAGTGATCGATGTTCATTTAAGTCATGGTGATATGGATGGACTGCTCGAATATGTCTTCTATCTAGTTGCTGTGCTGGTGGCGAGCTATGTGGTGGATACCACCTATTCGTACAACCTACGTAAAACGGGGCAGTACACGATAACCGACATGCGCTCAGTGTTGTTTGCTCGTGTGCTTAAACTGCCGCGCAGCTATTTTGATAACACACCGATTGGGGTAACGCTCTCACGATTAACCAGTGACTTGGAAACCATTGGCGAGACGTTTGTTCAGTCGGTTGTGGGGCTAGTTAAAGACAGTATCAATACCATTGCTCTGTTGGTGATGATGTTCTTCATTGATTGGCAGTTAACGATGATTGTATTGATCATTATGCCGCCGGTGATGTATTTGACGGTGTATGTGAGAAACCGACTTCGTGAACTGTACAAGGTGACTCGTTCTTCGCTCGCTCGCGGTATTGGCTTTTTACAAGAAGTCTTATTTGGTATGAAAACCGTTCAGATGTACCGAGCGGAAGAGCAAGTAGAACAGCGTTACCAAGGCTATACCGATGAGTTTTTAAGAGCGCAGAAAAAGATAAATAAATACGATGCGATTTTGTTCTCGTTTATCTCTGGCATCACCTCTATCACCATCGCAATTATGATCTGGTATGGATCTGAGCAAGTGATAGAAGGGGCACTCACCTTGGGTGTGCTAATTGCGTTCATCAACACCTTAGAAAAAGTGTTTGTTCCGATCCGTGACTTTACTTCGCAGATTGCTTCGATTCAGAGTTCATTTGCAGCGTTTGACCATATTGAAGAGCTGTTTGTTGAGCCGACTGAAGAGGAAGGGCGCAACCTGTTGCTATCGAGCAAGGTTGAAAAACAGCTCGAACAGTTTGTGAGCCTAGAGTTTAAGAGCGTGAGCTTCCGTTACAAAGACGACTCTCCCTACGTGTTAAAGAATGTCTCGTTTGTATTGGAGAAAGGGCATCAAATCGCGCTTGTGGGTTCTACGGGATCGGGCAAGTCGACGATTCTGCGTCTGATCTCTAAAACCTACCAAGACTATGAAGGCAGCATTTTGTTGAATGGAATAGAGCTGTCGCAGATCTCTAGTGAAGACTCTGCTCATTTGTTCTCAATGATGATGCAAGATGTACACTTGTTTGAAGAGACAATCCAATTCAATATCGCACTGGGCAAAACGCATCTATCTAGAACTGAGGTTGAACACGCAGCACGCTATGTGTACGCCGATAAGTTTATTGAACAATTGCCACAAGGTTATGACTTCCACTTGGAAAAGAACGGATCCAACTTGTCTGTAGGGCAAACGCAGCTTATCTCGTTCGCTAGAGCGGTTGCACAGGGTGGTCAATTGATGATGCTTGATGAGGCGACCAGTTCGGTAGATTCAATCACCGAAGACCTAATTCAAAAAGCAATGCAGCGCCTTTTCAAGGAAAAAACCGTGATTGCGATTGCACACCGTTTGAGTACCGTTCGTCACTCAGATACGATTTTGGTGTTGGAAAAGGGTGAAATTGTTGAGCAAGGTAATCATCGACAGCTAATAGCACACAATGGAATTTATGCAGGATTGTTGGAAGAGTCCGTGGTTGGAGGAATCGATTGTAGAAGTGAGTGACTATCGAGCTATAAATAACTATTAACTAATACGAATAAGCCAAACTTGTCGACTTCCTAGCTTGTATGACTATTACAAGATACAGTTAGCCTAAAGATGAAACATATAAGGAATGTATAATGCTTCGAATCTTATTGATTGCAGTTATCTCGGTGTTCAGCACGATGAGTTTTGCAAGCGAAGAGGTTGAGTACTCAGAATTGGACTATTTAGATCGACCGTTGATGGAACGCTATATCTTGGATGAATTGAAGCAGCTAAGAATGGACCAACAAGATCTTGAAAGACGTTTGACTATTCAGATGACCGACCGTGAGCTCGCTGTGGCGGACAAATCGCTGAATTACGCCAACGTGACTGTAACCTATTTTTTCTACATTATTGCGGGTGTCGCTTCACTTATCGCATTAGTTGGGTGGCAATCGCTTAAAGAACTCAAGCACACAACCAAAGAGATGGCTGACCAGCGATTGAATTCTATCGCTCAAGAGTACGAGAAGAAGTTTAACGTTCTTGAAAGGGATCTAAAGCGTAAGACTCGAATTATCTCAGAGAACAACCGAGAAATTGAAATCATCAATGAAATACACAACTTATGGTTGAGAGCGCAAAATGCTCAAACCGCCGAGCAAAAAATTGAAATTTACGATGAGATCTTAAAAGTCCGCCCTGGTGATTTAGAGGCGCTCACTTATAAAGCTGATGCCGCAATGGACATGCAGGAATACCATTGGGCAATGAGCTTATGTAACCGTGTATTGGAAGTGGATGATCAAAATGCTCACGCCTTGTACCAACGAGCTTGTTCGTATGCAAGATTAGGTGCTGAAGGTCAGGCAATCGACGACTTAGAGCGCTCTATCGAAGCCAGTGGCTCAATGCGAGAGTTGCTAGCTGAAGAGCCAGATTTTGAGATGCTACGCGGCTTAGATCGTTTTGAAGCGCTTTGTGAAGAGTAATTATTTAATGGCATGGTGAGCTTCGTACGCTTACTATGCTTTTAATCATTTTTACGGAACGGTTTCTTACATTTCGCTTATTTTATTGAATTAATTGTTATGTTATAACATTTGAAAAGTTCATTGTGATAACCGTTAAGTATTTTTATGAAGTTCCTCCGCACTGGCCTGATAGTGACTGCTATCAGCGCATTTTCACTTGCTTTATATCTTTCTCTTTCTCCTGAACCACCAGAAGACATGGCTATCAAAATTACACCTTACCAAGGTGTGGTTTCGGCTGATGAGAAGCCATCGAGTTCAGACGTTGAGTCAAGTTCTCTGGTAAGAGTTCATTATTTTGTCAAAGTTGGGGATACACTCAGTAATGTATTTACCTCTTGGAAACTCCCTTACGGAACGGCTCAAAAGATACTTGAGGCCGATCTAGAATCACTGAAACTGGACACGATCAAGCCTGGTGATCATCTAGAGTTGTTGTTGGATAGTGACTCTAAGCAGCTAGTCGAATTGATTTACCATGAGAGCTTGGTTGAGCAGGCTGTTTACACAGAAAATGATGACGGTAGTTTTAGTTATCAGTTCATCGATACTCCTGGGGAATGGAAAGAAAAGCTGTACGCAGGTGCGGTGCAGGGTAGTTTTTCCACGTCAGCTTACAAGGCCGGTTTAACCGGTGCCCAGATAGCCAATATCACTCGAACGCTGAAAGATAAAATTAACTTCTCCAAAGATCTCAGAGCTGGCGACAGCTTTAATGTTTTGGTTAAAGAGCAATACACGGAAGATCACTTAACGGGTAAGACTGAAGTGCAAGGGGTCTCTATCAAGCTACGAAATAGGGAAGTGGCGGCTTTTCTTGCTGCGGATGGACGTTTCTATGACCGAGAAGGGAATAGCCTTGAGCAAGCTTTTAATCGATACCCAATAGACAAACAGTTCCGAAGAATCACTTCACCATTTAATCCGTACCGCAAACATCCGGTAACAGGGCGTATATCACCACATAATGGCACTGATTTCGCAACGCCTGTGGGTTCACCCGTTTATTCAACCGGAGACGGTAGGGTTGTGGCGCTTCGTGACCACCCTTACGCAGGGAAGTATCTGGTGATAGAGCATAACAGCGTTTACTTACACTTGAGCCGCTTTTTGGTGAAGAAAGGGCAACAGGTTAAGCGTGGTCAGGAAATTGCGTTGTCGGGTGCAACAGGCCGTTTAACAGGGCCTCACTTACATTTTGAAGTGTTGGTACGTGGAAGGGCGGTCGACGCGATGAAGGCTGACCTGCCTTTGGCAAGCTCTATATTACCGAAAGACAAGGGGGCGTTCCTCGCTCGAATTGCCTCTTTTGATGAGATCATCTCTGAGCAAGAAGGCAGAACGAGTTAAATTCACTTCAGCCACGGCTTATCCTTATTCCAACCTTCTGGTGATAAACAAACCGAATGTTGGAATAAGCATTTATTGAATCACATGATTTCAGATTCGATTAAGCGACGACAACTGCTGTGCCGCTGGCTGATACCATCAACATGCCATTACCTGTTCCTAAGACTTCATAATCGATATCGACACCAACCACTGCGTTTGCACCCGCTTCAATCGCTTTCTGCTCTAGCTCTTTGAATGCGTAGTTACGTGCTTTCTCCAGTTCCTTTTCATAGGTGCCAGAACGTCCACCGACGAAGTCGCGAATACCTGAAAACATATCTTTGAAAACATTCACCCCTAGAATGGCTTCTCCGGCAATAACCCCTTTGTAGTCGACAATGCGTTTGCCTTCGACAGATTGTGTGGTGGTAATAATCATAGTGGCCTCTGTAAGTTAGATGGTTGGTTACTAGATGGTTGGTTACTAGATGAGTTGTTACTAGTTGATTAGTTACTTGATGATTAGTTACTCGCTGAGTTTTGTCTCTGAGCGAGTGAATTCATGCCTCAACCATGTTCTCAGTTTTAGCACACTTTCTTGTTTTAATTTGTTTTTTGGACAAACGAAATAGAAATCTTGATGGGGGTTAGCCACTGGCTCACTAATTTCGACCAACATGCCATGGCTGATGTCATCTTTCACAAACAAGCGGTGAGTGACTAATACACCAAGCGAACGAATGGCAGCTTGCACGGCTTGAATAGAGACATCGAACGTCAAGTTACTGTGGAACGTCGGCATGGGTATTTGGTAATGATCGCACCAGACTTGCCAGTCATGTTGTCGCCTGAGGTTAAAAACGCCAATGGTCGGGTTTTGTTTGACGAGTTGTTGGACGTTTAATCCGGTCTGGTTTTTCAATAGAGCAGGGCTGCACACCAAGACCAGGTCATCGTCGCCGAGCTTTTCGCTGTAATATCGGTCCCACTCGCTTGGTTTGCCGTGCACGAGCGCGATGTCCACACCTTCTTGTTCTATGTCGAAAGTGCCCGTTAACGTGGATATGCGAATATCAAGAGAGGGAGCAAAGCTTTGGAATTCCGAGACTCGCGGGATCCACCAGTGCATGGCGAGTGAGTTCACCATGTTGAGGGTGATGCGGTGGTCGTTAGGCGTTTTGGCGAGTTCTTCGGTGGCTTCTATTACTTGTTCCAGTGCAGGCGCGACTTTTCGATAATATCGCTTACCTGCGGCATTCAGCACAACACGGCGACCCACACGTTGGAACAGCGGCTTATTGACCAGTTGCTCTAATGATTTTATCGCTTGGCTTACCGCTGAATGACTGACGTACAACACGCGAGCGGCTTCGGTCATGCTGCCTGTTTCGGCTACAGCAATGAAAGCATAAACGGATTTAAGTGGAACGAGTTTCTTCATTGGTAAGTTTTCCTTACAGTTGTGGTTAATATTACTCGCTATTTTTCATCATGTCACGCCTCTAAAATAGGTCCCATAGGAGGTGATAATTATGTCTGATATTACCAAGGCGACGGCTTTCATGTTGTTGTCGACGTTCAGTTTGTCTTTAAGTGGCTTAATGGCCAAGTATCTATCGGTATCAATGCCCGTTTCATTATTGAGTTTCGTGCGTTTTTTGTTACCCAGTCTGTTTTTATTCCTATTTTTGATGTTTTACAAAATCACGAAACCTTCACTCGATATGTGGAAACCTTTAGTGATGCGTGCGATTTTTATGGTGGCATGCCAGTGGTGTTTTCTTACGTCTTTGCAAACGCTAACGCTGGTTGAAGGTGTGGTGTTGTTTAGTACAGGCCCTCTGTTTATTCCTTTGTTAGAAAAATTAATGTTTGGAACCAAGATTCATACAACCACAGTGATTTGTTTAGTTGTCACCTTTGTCGGTGTAGTGATGATGGCTGGGGATTGGTCTCAGTTTGAATTTGGCTCAGAGTTCTTTAGGCCAGCGTTGTTGCTAGGATTATTGGCGGGTGTGTTTAATTCGGGTTCACAAGTGAGTTTGTATCGAGCGTCCAAGACTAGCCTGACACCCGCAGAGCTAAACGCGTGGACGTTCTTGGTCGCGGCAATCATTGTGATACCAATGGTTGTGTTTACTTCAGTCTCTGCGGCTCCAGATGCGCTTGAGAGTGCTGCGGGCAATGGAACCTTATCGGCTCTGCTATCTTTTGAAGGCCTACGCTGGATTGCGCTTGGCGCTTTTGGATTGGCGTTATTTACTATTAACACGCAAATCTTCCGCTCGAAAGCGTACAAGTTGGCAGACAGCGGTTCTCAGTTGGCTCCCCTAATTTTCACTAACATGCTGTTCAGTGCGTTATGGCAGAGCTTGTTCTTTGATGACGTGTTTTCAACTCAGCAGTTGATCGGTATCAATTTGATAGTCGTGGCGAGCATAACCAATACTCTATTGGCTAAAAGACACAGCAAAGCAAAAGCCAAGCAAACACCTCGATCTGCTGTGGCTGTAGCAGATGCTGCGGTTTTGGACTCTGCCGTTAAAAGCTAAACATTGAGGCTGAAGATTGCAGACAAAAGCCTAGAACAATGAACGAATGTAGTCTTTTACTCGGTCGATGTGTTCGTTTGGTTTAATCTCGCAACGCTGTTTAGTCTCTAGGAATCGCTCAGCGTATTTGTCGTAGATTTTGTTTTCCAAAAACAGCAAATACAGCTTGGGGTCGATATGACCGCTGGTGGCCATGTCGGTCATGATGTTGAGTGATTCGCTTAGGAGTTTTCCTTTCTTATACGGGCGATCACTGGAGGTGAGCGCTTCGAATACATCGGCAATGGCCATCGCTCTAGACGGTAAAGGTAACTGGTCTTCGTTTAAGCCTCTCGGGTAACCCTTACCATCGATACGTTCGTGGTGTCCGCTGGCAATGTCAGGAATGTTCTTGAGATAAGATGGGTAAGGGAGCTTGTTGAGCATGGTGAAGGTTTGAATGATATGGTCGTTTATCATGAAGCGTTCTTCGTCGTTTAAGGTACCGCGACGTACTTTCAAATTGTGCAATTCACCTTGGTTGTACTTCACTTCACCAGGTTTGAGTACAAACGCTTCTTGCCACACGTCGGCTGGGTTAAAGCCATTATCCCAAGGTATTTTATGTTCGGGTTTATCAGCAAGTAGTGGCTCCATCACGGGCAGCGTTTGGTCTTTGATTCTTGGCTCAATTTCATCTTTTTCAGCCGGAGCTTGCTGCGTGTTAAATCTCGCTTTTTCAGACCAAGATAACCCTAGCTGATCGTCGAGTGTTCGTTTCCACTGGCGCTTGGCTATTCGGTCTAAGCGTTCTAGTTGCTCATCCGTCATAGACTCCCCACCAAGGTTACATTCGGCTACGAAGGCAAACTCTTCATCCAATTCAGACAAACTTTGCTCGAGAACTTTAAGCTGCTCTTCTTGGAGTGCACCGTTCGCTATGGCTTTCCAGTAGTCGGTTTCAGCTTGTTGTTTTAACAGTTCGAAACGCATTCGCACTTCGTGGATTCGGTCGTAAATGGTTTCAAGTTTTGTCGCTTTGTCTACGACATACTCAGGTGTGGTTACCTTGCCGCAGTCATGAAGCCAAGCGGCGAGCATTAACTCTTCCCACTGTTTACTATCCAATGAGAATTGCGGGTAATAACGGTCATCATCAATGGTTGCTTGGGTTAACCATTTGGTCAGTTCGGGTACTCGCTGACAGTGACCGCCAGTGTATGGGGATTTGGTATCAATCGCTGATGCAATCAACTCGATAAAGGCATTAAGCATGTCTTTCTGTTGCTGCATTTGGTCGATGTTGTCTTTGGCTATTTCCGCAAAACTGAGCAGTTCTCGTAAGAAGGCGTGCTTGTCTGCCTGCATCTTGGTAATCGGTCTTTCATAGCCAATTGCGACGATACCCACCAACAACTTCTCACGGTTTAATAGTGGAAACAGGTACAGATCTGAATTGAAGATCGAATCTTGGTAATAGTTGAGAACATTGTCTTCTCGGTTTAAGTGGATGGTTTCTCCAGATTTAAGCTGGCACAGCAACCAAGGGGTATGCTTGATGAAGTCATTGATGTCGGCCTTGAAAGGAAGAATAGCGAGATTCGCTGCCGTATCAAACACATCCTTTTCTTCAGATTGAGTAAACAGCACGATGGTTTCAGCTTTGGTAATTAGGTAGCTTTGATGCGCAATGTTTTTGGCTAATATCGAAAACTCCTGATTACCCGCTGTGTCCCGAAGTAGATTAATCAGATCATGAAGCGTGTGCTCCATCAGCTCAATGGAATGGGCGAGGTTAGCGACTTCTTTTATCATGCTCTTAGGGTAGTGGGTTCTTCTGAAATCGAATCGAGCGATGTTGTCGGTGAGTTGCATCAGTGTATTGAGCGGCTGAGACAGTCGATTAGCAACAAACCATACGATAGCGAAGCAGATGAACAACATACCAATCGCGACCGCAACTTGCTTGTCTCGCATTGAGATAAGATCAGAGAGCAACTCATTGTGTGGCGTAGCCTCTGCCAAATATAAAGTGACATTCTGAGTGAGCTCAACAGGCGTTAGTGTTAATGCCCAAGTGTTTAGGTTGTATTCAACGTTTTTTAGGTTGAGGTTTAATTTCTCCTCGTCGGAGATAAGTGGTGCTATGACGGATGCTTTCAATGCTTCCAACTGTTCACGTTTGGGCACATTAAAGAAGCTTTGGTCTTGCTCACTGCCAGAGAGTTTCCCCGTCGTTTGGTTATTCGTTTTCTCAGTTTTACTTGTGTTGTTAGGCTGGGAGGTAAGCTTGGGAATCGATAGATCAAGTTGATGTTGGCCGAGAAGATTGAAATGTTGATCGAACAAGGCGAGTCGGGTTTGCGGAGAGTAGGCCAATTCACTGATCTGGGAAGAGAGAGATTTCAACGTGAAGTCGGCACCAACGACATGCTTGCCATCCAATGAACGTCTAGAAAGCGTAATGCCATTGGTTTGCAAGAAATAGAACAGGTAGGGCTCAGAGAGTTGTATTGAGCCGTCAGGCTTTGCGTTACGAAACCAAGGTCGAGTCGTGGGGTTGAACTTACTCTCGGCTTGTCGGGTACTGATCACTTGGTGTGCGCCATCGAGAAAGGTAATAAAGTTTTCACCATCTAGATTGGTGCTGATCATTATGGTCGCTTTCGCGGGAGCGTTGTTGTCGGCTCTCTGTTTAATGGAACTCAGAGGACGAAAGATTCGGAAATCGCCATCTTCAGAGCCATAGAACAGAGCAACTAAATTGGTATTTTGTTTGAAGATGATATCGACCAAAGCAAGCCAAGATTCTTTTTCGACGGAGGAGGTTTGATGAGCAACAAACGGGCTCACTGCCATCACGTTTAAGGTTGTGATGACTGGGGCAATAGCTTGTTTAAATACCGATTCCAGCTTATCGCGATGTTCATTACTGACTTCGCGCACGGTGCCTAAAAGCAGTTCTTGAGAGTGCCGATAACTTATCGAAATCAGTACGGTACCGACAAGAGTGGTCAAAATTAAGAAAAGGCTAGTGATGTGGATACTCAGCGGATATCGTCTTCTTCTCATCTAACACTCCAGTTTGTAGACTGGTTTAAGTATTGACGAACTTGGGTAGGTTGCAAAAAATTGGCGTAATTACCGAGTCTGTTCGATTTTATTTAGATAAGAAAAGTGTCAGCGTCGTCTGGTTAGCCACGTATTATCGTGCTGTGTAAATGAACTCACAAGAAACCCTTATGTTTAGGTGCTAATTGTCACTTTCAGCTGATAAACTGGTCGAATTGTTGCCATTAAGCATTCCTTTTCAGAAGCACTCCTTTTCAGAAAAAGGTGCGGGCACTCCTTTCCAGAAAGAGGCTCAGAGTTACTTTCTGGAAAACGTTTTTTGACTAAGCGAAGAGAGCATTGATTCATGGAACTCAAAGTAGATACCCACACCCACACATACGCAAGTGGCCATGCTTACAGCACGCTGATCGAAAACGCTAAGTCGGCAAAGCAAAACGGTTTAGCTATGTTTTGTACTACTGACCATTCAGAGTCTATGCCGGGCGCGCCACACTATTGGTTCTTCAGTAACCAGCGTGTGCTCCCTCGTTTTATTGAAGATGTTGCAATTATTCGAGGTGTCGAGTCAAACATCATGAACACACAGGGTGAAATCGACATTCATCCGAGTGTGGATAAGAATCTAGATTGGGTGATTGCCAGCTTCCACGAGCCCGTTTTTCGCCCGTCGGATGTTGCTACTCATACAGAAGCATTGTTGAATGTGATTAAAGGCGGTCGTGTTGATGCACTTGGTCATTTAGGCAACCCAAATTTTGATTTCGATTTTGAAGTTGTGATTCAATGTGCGGCGGAACATAACGTAGCAATCGAAATTAATAACACCACGCTTAAAGGCAATAGCCGCGTTGGCAGTGTTGATCGTTGTTACGAGATCGCAAGAATTGCTAAAGCGAAAGGTGCGTTTATTACGACAGGTAGCGATGCGCATTTCTGCATAGATGTGGGTGGGTTGGATCTCGTGTCTTCACTACTTGGTGAGGTGGGCGTGGATTCGAGTAAAGTGATTACCCATTCACCACAGCAATTCCTAGCCTTTTTGGTATTACGTGGTCGTCAATCGATTGCCGAGTTTTCGGTATTTGAGTGATGGTTTGTCCGGTACTTGTCAGTAATTAGCTAGCTAGTTTGCATTTCGACACAATCAATTTTTGTGCCCGACGGATTTTTGTATACACTAGCCGAAAATAATAAAGTCGAAGTGCCACAGTACAATAATGATGGCTCTAACTTCAAAGACACCGCTTCACTTGGAGAAATAATGAAAACTCGCTCAATCCTTTTATCTGGCTTAATCGCTGCTTCAGTATTGTCTGGCAACGCATTTGCTAATGTTGACCTTAAGAAAAACATGCAAGAAATGAAGCTTGCGTTCAAACAAGCGGCAGAAGCTCAAAGCATTGAAGAGATGCAAAAGCCTATCGTTCGTTTAGATACGCTAGTGGCAGAGCTCAAAACGGGTGTTTACCCAATAGAGAAAGAAGATAACTTCATGGAAGGTTTCAAAAAGATCAGTGCATCATTGGATAGCATTGAGCAGAAGCTAGACCAAGGTGACTTAGAGTCGGCACAGCAGGAACTTCGTACTATTGACGGCCTTCGTGAAGAGTACCATGAGAAGCGTAATCCAAGCATTTGGAGCAAGATCTTCGGTTAATTTGCCAATCAATTGAGTTTGCTAGATACGTAACAAAGAGCAAAACCTCAAGATTCGATTTCTAAAACGCTGTCTTACATAACCCTCTTTAGGGGAAGGTGTAAGGCGGCGTTTTTTATTGTCGTTTCTCTAAACAGTTTACTGCTATTTTTCTAGACATTTTACTGCTAATAGACGCGTAACATTCTTTTGGCTCTTTGGTTGTAACCAGTTTTTAACTAAAAAGAGTGTGCGTTAGCTTCAATTTTTTAACTTGCTGTTAATCTTTACGTTTACCTATATTCCAAGTCCCTCATAATAAGGGAAATTTATAAAGATTTGGAATAATGCGCCGAACCTCGTTCAACTTCTCCATGTTACTTGCTACAGCATTAAGCTGGGCGCTAGTGACATTAATGCCTGTTATCAATGCTCATGGTAATAGTGCGGGAGTATGGGCGTCGTTATGTACGATCAATGGCTTTGAACTGGTTCAAATTGAAGAAGGTGAACCTAGTACTCATAAAGGAAAGCCGTGTCCCTTTAGCCATTTTTCCACGTTCCACCAAGACGAACTTCCAACAACACTACTGACAACTCGATTGAGTTCTATTGTCTCAGACAGCTACGCTTTTTTGGCTCTAAGCGAACGCTACACGAGGCAAGCCCCGCGCGGCCCTCCCTTTGATATTACTTAAACCTAACCCTCTAAAATAATTAAAAAATAAAGTATTAAGTAAAGTTAAACATGCTCAGATTACTTTCTGATTTTTCAGAAGGTATGTTTGCGTGTGTCAAAGGAAATAATAATGTTGAGAAATGAATCTCAAAGCTTCGCGAAAGCACAAGCGACTTCGCAGTATACAAGCAGTGCAACAACCGGTTCGAAAACCAATATAAAAAACAAAGACCGCAATAAAACTCTCTACTTCCTCACTTGGCGCTGGCACTTCTATGCCGGGCTATTCGTTATCCCATTTATGTTGATGTTGAGTATGACTGGTTTGGTGATGCTGTTTGACGATGAAATCGAACTTGCTTTCCATCAAGACGCGATTGAAATTGTTGCATCGGGCGAACCGATCAAGGTGTCACAACAATTAGCTGCGGTACAAAATCAATACCCACAAGGTACGGTGACACAATTTGTACCGAGTAAAGTCCCTGATCTTGCGAACCGATTTTCTGTATCACTTGAAGATGGCACGTCCGTTTTCGCCACGGTGAATCAATATACTGGCGAAGTGGTAGGAGAAATCCCCCGCAGCGACAGTCTGTATCAACTGGCGAATGACATTCACGGCACTTTGTTGATTGGTGATTGGGGGGATTACCTAATTGAAGTCGCAATAAGCTTGTCTATTCTGTTACTCATCAGTGGCATTTACTTATGGCTTCCTCGAGATAACGCGAGCCGCGCTGGTTTTCTTAAGCTTCGATTTGGTTCAGGAACGCGTATTTTAATGCGTGATCTGCATGCGAATATCGGTGGAACACTGTCATTCATTCTTCTGTTATTTATTCTATCGGGATTATCATGGACAGGTTTTTGGGGCGGTAAGCTAGTGCAAGCATGGAGTACGTTTCCTGCTCAAATGTGGGACGACATTCCTCTGTCTAACGAAACGCATGCTTCTTTAAATCACGGGTCTGAAGAGGAAATGCCTTGGAACCTAGAGCAAACTCCACTGCCTTTATCTCAAGATAAGCCAGCAGAACACGTCCACCAAGTAGAAGAGGCGTCTGAAGCTCATGACCATTCTAAGATGGGTGAGGATCATTCTCAGCATGTATTATCTGCCAGTAATTTCTCGATTGATGATGTGATAGAAAAAGCTCAATCTATTGGTTTTACACAATATAAAGTCAATTTTCCGCGCTCAGAAACGGGCGTTTACACCGTGGCTGCCAATACCATGGGCGGTGACATTATCGATCCAACTGAAGATCGCACGACTCACCTCGACCAGTATTCAGGGCGCATTCTAGGAGAGGTGACGTGGCAAGATTACAATTTATTCGCCAAAACCTTAGCCGTCGGTATTTCTCTGCATCAAGGTGACATCAGCATCATTAATAAGCTTCTAAATGCGTTGTTCTGTTTGGCGTTCATTGTGGTGTCAGTGACTGGTGGAGTAATGTGGTGGATACGCAGACCTTCAGGCCAAAGAAAGTTGGGAACGCCACCGAAGTTTGGCGATGCAGGCTTATGGAAAACGGGTTTAGTGACTGTGGTTATTATTTCGATATTGTTTCCACTCGCGGGTGCAACGATTGTGATTGCAATGCTATTGGATTGGTTACTGTTTTCACGCGTTGAGAGATTCAAGACCGCGTTGAGTTAATTGACATGCAAACGGACTTTCTCTATTTGAGAAGGTCCGTTTTATTAATCAGATGATCGCTTCTTTTGTGAAGAAGACTTTAGACTTGATACGGCTCTAGATCTGATAAAGCTTTAGATCTGATAAAGTTCTAGCGGCAGGCCGTCTGGGTCTGCGAAAAACGTAAATGATTTCGCCGTAAACTCATCAACACGAATCGGTTCGACGTCGATTCCTTGTGCTTCCAAATAGTTTTTGACTTGTTGAACGTCATCAACACAAAAAGCTAGATGTCTTAGCCCTTGGGCTTCAGGAAAACTTGGTCTTTCAGGTGCGTTAGGGAAACTGAATAATTCTATTTGAGCGCCATTAGGCAGTGCCAAGTCGAGCTTATACGACTGACGTGCTTCACGATAATTCTCCGCAATCACTTCAAGCTTTAAAACTTCCGTATAAAAGCGTTTAGAGACTTCGTAGTCTGAGCAAATAATGGCGGCGTGGTGTATCCCTTTCAGCATCAGTTTATTTCTCCTGCCAGTTTGTCACCCAAGTGTTCCATCGCGTAATCAATGAATACACGCAATCGGGCAGGCATGTACTTGGTTTGAGCAAACTGCATCGCGATAGCGCCATGGTAATTACTCTTGATGGTCCAATCTTCCAGTACTTGCACTACAGAACCTTCAGCCAATGCATCTTGGATCACGAAGTCATGGAAAATACCCACGCCAAGCCCTTCTTTAACACCTTTCAATCGCATCTGAGAGTGGTTCACAGCGTAACGTCCGCTGACGGGGACTGTATAAAACTCATCATCTTTAAGGAAGTCCCAAATGTGGTCTTTATCTGTTTCTGCAAGGTATAAGCAGTCGTGCTCAGAAAGCTCGGTAGGGTGGTGAGGGATTCCTTTGGCATCTAAATAGCCCGGGCTTGCACAAAGTACAAGGTTCGTTTTGCCTAGCTCTTTTAAAACCAAACTTTCATCGGGCTTGTCGGTAAGGCGAAACGCAATGTCGATGCCTTGGCGCAATATGTCGATGTCGCCATCGGCGGCTCTTAACTTGAGTTGAATCTCAGGGTACTGATTTAAGAATGGTGCAACAAAAGGCTGTAGAACCGAGTTCAAGAAGGCTTCAGGGGCTGCTACCGTTATCGATCCAGCAGGTTCAGTATGGTCAGAGGTAGACAGCTCAACCGCTTGTTGCGCCGCATTAATCATGACCACGCTTTGGTCGTATACCAACTGGCCTGCTTGCGTGATGATCAATGTACGAGTGGTACGTTCAAACAGCTTTACTGAGAGTGCTTTTTCTAGACGTGTGATCAATTTACTCAACGCTGAGGGTGTCACCCCTAACTGCTTTGCTGCAGCGGTAAAGCTACCTTCATTCACAACTAAGATAAACGAGGCGAGATCGGGAAGTAGGGCGATGAGTTTTGGGTTAATCATAAGTGTCCAGTAGGGCTAGTTACAACGGTGAGCTTATTGACAATTGTGAGTGATCTCTTCTGATTTGTGAATCAATTTCATTAATCACTTGACGTGATTGCTCTGATTGCTTGGCGTGTTTTGCTTTTCATCTCATCGGTTTTCATCTGTATAGCGGCGTTGCTGATGCACATTCTAAGAGAAGCGGATAATCATCACCATATTGTTCTGAGATGAAAAATAGAGATCTGATATGAAAGTGAAATTAGACACAAACGGAAGGGGATTTGACGTTAAAAAGAGCAGGTAAGACGCGTTTATGTGCCCTGTGTCACTGGGATGAACCATTATTCGTGCCTGCGATTCATTAATGTTTTTCCAACTAGAGGGATAATCGAGAAGGGAGTGTTCAACTAGAATATAGAGATTAGTTTTACAGTGTAAATGATCGTTTTAGGATCGTTTATATCCCTAAATAAAGCGGCGCGTGATGCTGCTGAATAATAACTAGGAAGGAATGAACAATGTCTTCTGCATTTTACCAACAGATTCAAACGCAAATCGAAGAAGTTAAAGAAGAAGGTCTTTATAAGTCTGAGCGCATTATTACTTCTGCACAAAAAGCAGCGGTTTCTATCTCGACTGGTGAAGAAGTACTAAACTTCTGTGCAAACAACTACTTAGGTCTTGCTAATCACCCAGCTCTTATCGAAGCAGCTAAAGATGGTATGGATCAGCACGGCTTTGGTATGGCTTCAGTACGTTTCATCTGTGGTACTCAAGACTCTCACAAAGAACTAGAGCAAAAGCTATCTACGTTCCTTGGTAAAGAAGACACTATCCTTTACACATCTTGCTTTGATGCAAACGCTGGCCTATTCGAAACGATTCTAGGCAAAGAAGACGCAATCATCTCTGACGCACTAAACCATGCATCTATTATCGATGGCGTTCGTCTGTGTAAAGCAATGCGCTTCCGTTACGCGAACAACAACATGGAAGAGTTAGAGCAACAACTTATCGCAGCTAAAGAAGCGGGCGCTCGTCACACGCTTATCGTAACTGACGGTGTGTTCTCTATGGACGGCGTAGTTGCTAACCTTCCTGCTATCTGTGACCTTGCTGACAAGTACGACGCACTAGTAATGGTTGATGATTCTCACGCTGTTGGCTTCATGGGCGAAAACGGCGCGGGTACTCACGAGTTCCACAACGTTGTTGACCGTATCGACATCATCACAGGTACGCTTGGTAAAGCAATGGGTGGCGCTTCAGGCGGTTACACTTCTGGTAAGAAGGAAGTGATCGACTGGCTACGTCAGCGCTCTCGTCCATACCTATTCTCTAACTCTGTTGCTCCTGCAATCGTATCGGCATCTATCCGCGTTCTAGATCTTCTAGCCGAATCTGGCGACCTACGAACTCAACTATGGGAAAACTCTGCTCACTTCCGTACTCGCATGGAAGAGGCTGGTTTCACTATGGGCGGCGCTGACCACGCAATCATCCCAATCATGCTTGGTGATGCAAAAGTAGCGGCTGAATTCGCAGAGCGCGCTCTAGAGAAAGGCATCTACGTTGTAGGTTTCTCATTCCCTGTAGTACCAAAAGGCCAAGCTCGTATTCGTACGCAAATGTCTGCTGCACACTCTCGTGAGCAACTAGATCGCGCAATCGATGCGTTTATCCAAGTTGGTAAAGACATGGGTATCATCTAATTTTAAAGGGGTGCCTTTAGCATCCTTTGATTAGATAAAACAACACCCAATAGAACATATAGATTTTTGATTCTCGCGTTACAGTTAGGCGAGATGAACTGGATAACATTATGAAAATTAAAGCACTTTCTAAGCTTAAGCCTGAAGAAGGCATCTGGATGACCGAGGTTGAAAAACCTGAAATGGGTCATAATGATCTTCTTATTCGTATTAAGAAAACTGCAATTTGTGGTACAGACGTACATATCTACAACTGGGATGAGTGGTCACAAAACACAATTCCAGTACCTATGGTGGTAGGTCACGAATACGTGGGTGAAGTTGTTGGCATCGGCCAAGAAGTTCGTGGTTTTGAAATCGGCGACCGTGTATCTGGTGAAGGCCACATCACATGTGGTCACTGTCGTAACTGTCGTGGCGGCCGTACTCACCTTTGTCGTAACACAACAGGTGTTGGCGTAAACCGCACTGGTGCGTTCTCTGAGTTCCTTGTGATCCCTGCGTTCAACGCATTTAAGATCCCTGCAGAAATCTCTGACGATCTAGCATCAATCTTTGACCCGTTTGGTAACGCAGTACACACAGCGCTTTCTTTCGACCTAGTAGGCGAAGACGTGCTAATCACTGGTGCTGGTCCAATCGGTATCATGGCTGCTGCTGTTGCTAAGCACGTTGGTGCTCGTCACGTTGTAATCACTGACGTAAACGAATACCGCCTAGACCTTGCTCGTCAAATGGGTGTAACTCGCGCAGTAAACGTAATGGAAGAGAAGCTTGAAGACGTAATGGCTGATCTCGGCATGACTGAGGGCTTCGATGTAGGCCTAGAAATGTCTGGTAACCCATCTGCGTTCAATAGCATGCTGACTAACATGAACCACGGCGGTAAGATCTCTCTACTAGGTATTCCACCATCAGACATGGCAGTAGACTGGAACCAAGTAATCTTTAAAGGCTTGGTTATCAAAGGTATCTACGGTCGTGAGATGTTCGAAACTTGGTACAAGATGGCTTCTTTGATTCAATCAGGCCTAGATCTAACACCAATCATTACTCACCACTACAAAGTGGACGACTTCCAGAAAGGCTTCGACATGATGCGCTCTGGTATGTCAGGTAAAGTAATTTTAGACTGGGAGTAGGTTACTACCAGTTTTGAATGTTAGAAGGCAACAGGTAAAACTGTTGCCTTTTTTATCGCCACTCTGTAGCCATATTTAATTTATAAATAATTTAACTAATTGATATTTATTGGTTATTTTTTATTTCGCATATAGTGGCAAGTTTGATTCAATCAGGGTTAGACCTATCACCAATCATTACCTCATCACTTTAAAATTGATGATTTCCAAGCTGGCTTCGATGCTATACGTAGGGGGCTTTCTGGCAAGGTTTTCCTTGATTGGGAATAGAAAAATTAGGCTCTAAATAGCAAAAGGCGACAGTGAAAATTGTCGCCTTTTTTACGAATAAAACAGCTAAATAACGGTCGTTTACAGTGTCTACCGCCACTTTGTCGCCATTAATTCTCTAATGGATTGAGGGGCTTTGTTGCGTAATTCAGTGGAACTAAATCCAGAACCTACGATCTGATCAGCTACGTCCACTCTCTCGTAGCCCTATTCCTAAACCT